>CAZNGQ010000093.1:0-9803 GCA_964572095.1 uncultured Oscillospiraceae bacterium | reverse complement strand
GCTGATCCCGGTGTGGCAGTTTGTCGGGTTCCGCTTGCCATACGAAGCGTGGCGAGACGAACTCCCGGACCTTCTCGCCAATTACCGCGCCCTGATGTGTGATCGGCTCTAGAGCCCTCCCGGCTTGCAGACCACCTCGAGGATCCGGGTCTCCAGGATCTTGCTCGCATGGGCCGGCCGAAGGATCAATGCCGTATCGGCGCCACGTCCGGTTCCGCCGATCGCCAGCACGGGTTCTCCGTACGGGACCAGCCCGGCGTCGAGCGCCATGACGGAGACCTCCACGGCCACCTTCGTGCCCTGGCCGAACATCCGCAGGGTGTTGGCGATGATCTCGACCGGGAGCACGCCGCCGAACTTGCCGCTGAGGCCGCGCTCCGCTCCGCTGAGCACATGCGTCGTCGTCAGGACCTTGATCCCAGCCACGGCGAGTTCCTGTCGGGTCGAATCGGACATTTCGTTGGCGCCGGGGTCCACAAAACCCTGTACATGAGTCACACATACGACATTCAGACCTGTGCCGGCCAAAAGCCTGGCGGTATCGCCGGTGTTGGATGCCACGACAATGTGCCGGATGCCGCGTTCGCCCGCGACCCTTTTCGCCAACTCGATGGTCTGCAGCGTATTCGCTTTTCCGGATGTCTCGAAATACATGGGATCTCCTCCTGTCGGGGTTTTTCTCTTGAATCCATTGTAGCAGACCAGCCGGAACGCTTTTTTGCATTCATCCGGGAATCCGCCCTGCGGGAAGGCGCGACATGATTTAGAATGGTTTTCGTGAGCGGCTGGACCACAGATGAAAGGGAGACTCATGCGGCCTGAAGCGATCCTGTTTGATCTGGACGACACCTTGATCTCCTATGACGGAGCGTCCGACGCGGCCTGGCTGGAAATCAGCCGCGGATACGTCGAGGCTGCCCGGCCGGCGTTCGGCCTCGAGACAATGCTGGCTGCGCTGGAGAAACAGCGACGATGGTTCTGGGATGATCCGGAGCGTCATCGGATCGGCCGGCAGGATCTGTTTGCCGCGCGGCGGGAAATCATCCGTGTGGCTCTCCTGGGAATCGGCGTGACCGATCCGGACGTTCCGGACAGACTGGCCGGCGATTTTACCGACGTGCAGGATCGTCTGGTTTGCCTGTTCCCCGGGACGATCGACGCACTCGACCGCTTTCGGCGGGAGGGCATGCGGATGGCTCTGATCACCAACGGCACGGTCCGGCTGCAGCAGGCCAAAATCGACCGTTTCGGTCTTGGCCCGTATTTCGAGTTTGTCCAGATCGAAGAGGCGGCCGGTGTCGGCAAACCGGATCCCCGCGCCTATATCCTGGCGCTGGACCGTCTCCGCCTGGAGGCCCGGCAGGTTTGGATGGTCGGGGACAACCTGGTCTGGGATGTCCAGGGTGCGCAGCGCCTGGGCATCTTTGCGGTCTGGAATGATTTTCGGGGGAGAGGGCTGCCCCGGGACGCCGGGATCGTTCCCGACCGGATCGTCCGATCCATCGGGGAGCTGCTGCCGGAGGGTATGATGCCGGACAAAAATCCCCTATACTGTACGCCATGAGAAATGATGACACCAACCGGATCCTTTGTTCCACCGGCGCGATCGGCTATTATCCCGTCAATCCCGACGCGGACCGCATGCTGCGGGTTTTTCCGCAATTGACCGCGGACGGCTACGAACTCATGATCGACCGCGCCGTCCCGCCGTGTGCGGCGGAATGGAGCGCGCGCCTGCGCGGAGCAGGCATCCCCGTTGGCATGGTGCATATTGGCAAGCAGACCGGCGAATGCTTTTCATCCGGCGATCCGGCACAGCATGAGGCCGGGCTTCGCAAGTTGTCCGCCGATCTGGAGATCGTCCGGCTGTTCGGCGCAGAGCAGGCGGTCCTGCATTTGTGGGGCTGGCCGGATAACGACCGCAACTTCGGACAGACCATGCAGTCCCTGGAAATATGTCTGGAGATGGCAGGGGATCGCGGTGTCGAGCTCCTGGTCGAAACCATTCCCTGCGTGGAGCGTCCGCTGACGGACCGGCTGTTCGAACTGTGCGGCGCGTTTCCCGCGCTGCGGTTCACAGTGGATTCGAGGCTGCTCGCCCTGCAGGACGCCATCCTGCCCGTGATGGCCGCGGATTGGTTCTGGGACGGGGGCAGGGTCGCCCATGTTCATGTCAGCGATTGCCGCCGCAATGCAGACGGCGTGCCGGAACAGCGGCCCATCCTGCAACCCGGGACAGGATGCATCGACTTCGGCGTGTTCTTCGCCGGCCTTCGCAAAAGAAAATACGCCGGCGCCATCACGTTGGAGGCGCCGGCGGTAGATCCGGAAACACGGGAAGTGGACGCCGTCCGACTGAACGACTCGTTCGCCTATATCCGCGCGGCAATGAAGGCCTGACTCAGATCCTCGAGGATATCGTCCGCGTTTTCGATCCCGACCGACAGGCGGATCAGGTCGTCGCTTACGCCCGCCCTGGCCAGGCCGGCCGCGTCCAGTTGCCGATGGGTGGTGCTGGCCGGATGGATCACACTCGTACGGTTGTCGGCGACATGCGTGACGATCGCCGCCAGTTTCAACGAATCCATGAAACGGATGGCCGCGTCCCGGCCGCCGGCGACCCCAAAGGAGACGACGCCGCATGTCCCGCCCGGCATATAACGGCTGGCCAGCTCATGGTATGGACTGGAGGGCAGGCCGGGATAGTTGACCCAAGACACATCGGCATTCGACTCGAGCCAATGCGCGATTTTCATCGCATTGGCGCAGTGCCGCTCCACCCGCAGGGCGAGTGTCTCGATGCCGAGGTTGAGCAGGAACGCGTTGAACGGGCTCGGTGTGGGACCCAGGTCGCGCATGAGGTGCAGGCGGGCCTTGGCGAGGAACGCGCCGCTGCCGAACCGGTCGGCGAACACCGCTCCGTGATAGCTCTCGTCCGGTTCGGACAGACCAGGGAACTTTCCGTTTTTCCAGTTGAAACTCCCGCCTTCGACGATCGCGCCGCCCAGCGAACGGGCGTGGCCGTCCATATATTTCGAAGTGGAGTGGACGATGATGTCGGCTCCGAACTCGAACGGCCTGCAGTTGACCGGCGTGGGAAACGTGTTGTCGACAACCAGCGGGACCCCGTGCCTGTGCGCCGCGTCCGCGAATCGCCGGATGTCGAGCACGACGAGCGTGGGATTGGACAAAGCCTCGCCGAACACCATCCGCGTGTTTTCGCGGAACGCGCCGTCCAGTGTCGCGTCATCCGCGCCCGAGTCGACAAACGTCACTTCGACGCCCATCTCACGGATCGTCCGGACAAAGAAGTTGTATGTCCCGCCGTACAGCGCGTTGGATGTGACGATGTGGTCGCCGGCCTTGCAGATGTTGAGGACGGCCAGGGCCACGGCGGACGCTCCCGACGAGGTGAGCAGTGCTCCGGTCCCGCCTTCGAGTTCGGCGATACGGGCTTCGACATAACCGGACGTCGGGTTTCCGAGCCGTGTGTAGAAGTACCCGTCGCTTTCCAGATCAAAGATGCTGCCCATCTTTTCACAGGACTCGTAACGGAATGTCGTGGACTGGACAATAGGCGGGACCCGGGGTTCGCCGTTGGCCGGCCGGTACCCGGACTGCACGCATTTGGTGTCGATTCGGTAGTTGTCCATGGGAGCGCTCCTCTCACCGCGGCGCGGAAACAGCGGTAGAAAACATTATACAACGATCTCTGATATAATCGAGAAAACGCCGCCGACCGGTTTTCATATCCATCGTCACGACCGGCTTGTGCCCTCGGACGGGGTCGCCTGCAGCGGAGGATGCTTTTTTGGATTCAGACAGGATCTGCCGCCGGTTCCGCGCGGGTGCCGGAAATGCGTGGCACGGGTTATCGTTTTTTCTCTTTTTCGTTTTCCTCCTGGCGCTTCTTTGTCCGGCGGACGTTTCGGCTGCGGCCGGCGTCCGGATCGACCGGATGAATCTGTCGATGGAACTCGGGGTCGATGGCAACGCAGCCCTGATGCAGGAGACGGAGTTCCGTTTCGTCGAAGACAGCACGTATGTGGACCTGTCCTTCTATATGGAAGAAACGCAGGGCCTCAGCCTGAAACTGGTCGAAGTCGGTGAGGGCGGCATATCCGACGCCCGGGACGTGCAGAAGCTGAAACCCGCGGCCAGCAACGAGAACACTTCCGCCATGACCTATCTGGTCCAGCAGTCCGAAAGCCAGATGGACCTGCGGATCTACATGCCGGCCGAAGCCGGTTCAAGAAGGCTGGTGCGCCTGCAGTTCATCATGAACGCGGCGGTGGCGGGATACGAGGATGTCGCGGACTTCCATTTCACACTGCCGCCGGCCGGAGTTCCGGTCGGTGGTTTTTCCGCCCGCATCCGTACCGGAAGCGGAATCGGCGCCGTGAAATCCTACGCATATGGATCCAACCGGCTGGAATCGTTCATCGACAACGAAACCGGGGCCATTGTCGTGCAGGACGACGCGTTGGAAGCGGACGAGTCTGTACGGATCCGGGGTCTGTACCCTCCTGAACTGGTTTCCGGGACAAGTGCCGTGTCGGGTATGAAAATGCTCGACCAGATCATCGCAGAGGAAAACGCCAATTCCTCTTCGGCATCCTGGCTGCAAGTCCTTGTCGACGCCCTGCCCTCGATCCGCCTGGCCTTGATGGCGGTTCTTCCGATTCTGGTCCTGACGATGTATCTTCCGGTCGACTGGAAACGGTTTGCCGGGAAGAAAGCGGGCGGTACCGCTCCCGACATCGGCACGCTGCCCCCCCCGATCGTCGGTCTCCTGATTCACCGCCATGCAACCGGACATGAACTGACCGCGGCCTTGTACGACCTGGCGGCACGCGGCGGGTTGCGGATCGATGGTGACGCTTTTATCGGATTGCCGGATTCGAAGCTGTTGGACCAGTTGACCGACTACGACCGGTTCCTCATGCAGTGGATGACCTCCCGGATCGGGGAAAACGGCCGGTTCACCGCGCCGATGGTCACGCAGGCGGCGATGGGGGACGCTCCCCTGGGCTTTCACCAGGCGTACGGGATGTTCCGGCAGCTGTTGCGCGCCTATTCGCGCAGAATGGGGCTGGTCGACCGGAACCTGGTCATTCGGGGCAGGATCCTCGGTCTGATCTATGCCGGACTGTACGCCGTGCTCGCGGTGAGCCTTACCCTGGTCGAACACTCGCCAGTTCCGATTTTCTTGTTCGCTCCGGCTGCGCTCTTTGGCCTCCTCAGCCTGAGGATACGCAGGCTGACTCCCTTCGGAAACCAGCAGCTTGCGGTCATTCGCTCGTTCCGGACCTATATCCGGCACGCCCGTTCGACCGGGACCGCCGATTCCCCGTCGGCGAAGGCCTGGAGCCGATATCTGCCGTACGCTGTGGCGTTGGGAGAGGAAAAAGCGTATTTCAAGAGTACCGAACGCCTGTTCACACTGGACGAGATGCGCGATCAGGGGTTGTTTGCCGAATACGGCATGACGTATCGGGCCAACGAGGACCGAAGGCAGGCATTGAGACATTTCCAGGACCGACTCAAAGGCAATGCCGCCGCCTTCCTCACGGCCACCCTGTATGCTGCTGTGCGGCAGCAGGGCGGCGACAGAGAGGACAAGGGGAGAGTAAAGGCTTGAGATCGCCGCTGCGCGCCCGAAGCGAAGCTCGTATGGTATAATATCCAAAGCATCGGACCGCCTGCGACCTGTCATGCAAGCAGACCGCATCGACTATAAATCCGGAGGTGCCCACATGGCCAAGATTACCCGTATCGCCACCACCGTTACGGCACGATATTTTCCGGGTCAGGGAGCGTCTGACGCATTCTTCCTGGATGGACGCCTGACTGGAAAGCGCGAGAGCAGAGCCGCCGACATCACGCTCGACCGGGAGGACCGCGGCTCCTTCTTCTCGGTGTTCGCCCACCAGGCCGCTGCGGGAAAGGACCCGCAGACAGAGGTCACGGGGCTCAAGCCTGTACTGGACAAGATCCTGAACGATGTCAAGCGAACCGGGAAGAACATCGATGCCGAGATCAACGAGCTTGCGGATTGCGGCGTCTCGGTCGCCGGCAGGATGACCCTGCAGCACGCCGGCGTACGTCAGCCTTATTTCGCCGGAATCGTCGTCAAGGACCAGGAGATCGCCGCCATCACGATCGGCCGGGGTTGTGCGTACCTGTACCGCAACGATGTCCTGTACCCCCTGACGGACGACGATTTCGAGATGGAGGAGATCGACGCATTCGGCCGACCGACCGATTCGCTGGACATGTATTGCGCCGGGGTCGCCGGAACCGTCCGTTACTCCAACATCGCGCAGCTCCAGATGGATGACTGCCTGGTGGTCTGCAACCGCGAAATCATGGAAGCCCTCGGGCAGCGCGAAGTCCTGCGCATCCTTTACGAGGCCGAGGACCAGTGCGACGCGGCCGGGATGATCATCACCGAAGCCGCCGCGAAAAGCCCCGGCGCCTCGTTGCAGTTCATGATCGGATTCGTCGAGAGCGCCACGGTCGCGGACAAGCCCGCCCGGAGTTTCGGCATCGGCCGGGGGAAAGCCCCCCTGCAGCAGAACCCGCTGTCGTCGCTTCCCGTCGTACCGGCCGACCTGTCCGATGTACCGGCGCTTTTCGATCCCTCCCGCCGTGCGGCTTCACCGGCTGAAAACCTTGTGGCGGCATCAGCCCCCGGCCCCGCACCGGAGCCGGAGGAACCCTCCTTTTACGAACCGGCTCCGTTCGGGTACCAGGAGTCCGACGAGACGGGAATATCCGGCGGCGACAACATGCCCATGCTGGATATCCCGAATATCGGCGAACGCCGGACAGCGGACGACATGCCGGAAACCCGTCCGCATCCCCGTGCAGACGCTTCGGCGCGGGACCGGAACGAGGAGGACATGTTTCCCGGCTCGGGCAGCCACCGGGACGATGACGACGAGCCGGACAACGGCCGGAACAAGCTGGTTACGTACCTGGTCATCGCAGTCGTGGCCATCGCGGTCGTGGCGGCGATCTACCTGATTTTCCGGAATCCTGCCGATCCGGCCCCCACGACAGCGGCGACGACTGCCGTGACGACAGCGACGACGTCGCCGGCAACGACCGCCGTGACGACGGCGACCACCGTTCCGGGGGCGACCACCGTACCCGGCGCCACGACGGTTCCCGGCGCAACGACCGCGCCCGTCCAGGTCGAGACCATTGATCCCAACACCCCGAAGACCCTGCCCGCCACCTATTCGGTCAAGTCCGGCAACACCCTGTACCGGATCGCTTTGTATTTCTATGGGATTGGGGACGAATACCATATCCAGCTGATCCGCGACGCGAACGGTCTTACGAAGGACTCCCAGTTGACGGTCGACCAGGTCCTCATGATCCCGGCGGTACCCATCGCATCGACGCAGCTGACGACAACGGTCAAGCCGTAGTTAGTACGGCGTCCCGCATGATTCCGAACCCCATCGGGCATCCAGGCATTCGCCTGGATGTTTGGATTAAAGAGAGGATATCGCTTTCATGAGAAAAAAACTGTTCATTCCCGGCCCTGTCGAAGTCCGCCCGGATGTGCTCGCGCGGATGTCCGCCCCGATGATCGGACATCGCACGCGGGAGGCATCGGATCTGCAGCGCGGCATCGCGGACAAGATGCGCGCAGTCATGTACACGGAGAACCAGGTGGTCCTGTCCACCTCGTCCGGAAGCGGCCTGATGGAGGGTGCGGTCCGTTCCTGCACAGCCCGGCGCGCGGCCGTGTTTTCGATCGGGGCCTTCGGCGACCGCTGGTACCGCATGTGCACATCCAACGGCATCCCGGCCGATCTTTTCTCCGCGGAACTCGGACAGCCGACCACGGCGGAGAGCGTGGAAAACGCGCTTTCAACCGGAAAATACGACCTGGTCACGATCACGCACAACGAGACCGCCACCGGCGTTGCGAACTCACTGGACGAACTGGCGCCCGTGCTGCGCCGCTACCCGGAAGTGGTGTTCTGCGTGGACGCGGTCAGTTCGCTGGGCGGGCATCGTATCGAGGTCGACCGCTCTGGCATCGACATCTGCATCACATCCTCGCAGAAATGTCTGGGGCTGCCTCCCGGACTCGCGGTTGCGAGCGTCTCCGACAAGGCTTACCAGGCAGCGAAAAAAGTGCCGTACCGCGGTCTGTATTTCGATTATGTGGAACTGTACGAATTTGTTCACGACAAGGACAATCAATACCCCTCCACCCCTTCGCTTTCCCATATGTTCGCGCTGGACTACCAGCTGGACCGCATTCTCGCGGAGGGGCTCGACAACCGTTTCGCGCGGCATGCCGCCATGGCCGGATTGGTCCAGGACTGGGCGAGGGAACGATTTGCCCTGTATTCCAATGAGAAGTACTTGTCGAATACCGTGACATGTGTGGACAATACCCGATCCATCCCGTTTTTCAGGCTTTCCTCCGGCCTCGGCGAACGCGGGTTTTCCATCTCGGACGGGTACGCGGCACTCAAAGGCCGTACCTTCCGGATCGCACACATGGCGGATGCGACGATGGAGGAACTCCGGACACTGCTTGACGCGATCGATGGTCTTGTCGGATAATGTGCTTCCCGGCAAAGGCTGAACCATCCGACCCAAGGAGGATATCGACATCATGAGAATACTGGTGACAGAAAAGATTGCGGATGATTCCATCCAGTACCTGCGCGGGCGCGGGTTCGATGTCGATGTGCTGCTTGGCCGGTCGCAGGACGAGATCCGCGGGATCATCGCCCCGTATGACGCGCTGATCGTCCGCAGCGTTACGCAAGTCAACAAGTCGCTTCTGGAGACGGCCGACAACCTCAAGGTCGTCGGCCGCGCCGGCAACGGCATCGACAACATCGACGTGGATGCCTGCACCGCCAAGGGGATCATCGCGGTGAACACACCGGAAGCCAACATCATGGCCGCGGGGGAACTCGCGGTTTCCCTGGCGTTCGCTGTTTTCCGCAATCTGCCGGCTGCGAACGACGCCGCCCATCATGACGACTTCCGCCGCTCGCATTTCATCGGCAACGAGCTGGAAGGCAAGACGGTCGGCGTCATCGGCCTTGGGCGGATCGGCTCCATCGTCGCCCGCAAGTTCAAGGGCATCGGCATGGATGTGATCGGATACGACCCCTATGTCGTCGACGCGCGGTTCCAGAAACTCGGGATCACCCGCTGTGCCACGCTGGAGGAGCTGCTGAAGAAAGCCGACCTGATCACGCTTCACACGCCGAAGACCAAAGAAACCTACAACATGATCGATGCGGCACAGCTTGCGATGTGCAAGAAAGGCGTACGCATCGTCAATGCCGCCCGTGGCGGGCTGGTGAACGAAAAGGCGCTGTACGACGCGTTGGTATCCGGCCAGGTCGCCGGCGCCGGCATCGACGTGTTCGACCATGAACCCAACTATGACTGCGCGCCGGGCGTCCAGCATTTCGAAAACATCCTGCTGACCCATCCGGGCTGCATCGTTACGCCGCACCTCGGCGCGTCCACCCACGAGGCCAATGTCAATGTCGGCTCCGCCGTGACGGAAATGGTGGCCGACGCGCTGGCCGGCGAAATGATCGCCGCCATCAACATGCCGGCGATCGGCGGCAGCCTGGCGGAGATGAAACCGTATCTCAGCCTCGCATCCAAGCTGGGCGCGATCTACTACCAGGCGGAGAAATCCCGTGTCTGGAAGATCGAGATCATCTACAGCGGCGAACTGGCCGAGATGGAGACCGGCCTGCTGACATTGTCTGTCCTCAAAGGTTTTGTCTCGACCGTGACCA
>CAZNGQ010000092.1:6393-9895 GCA_964572095.1 uncultured Oscillospiraceae bacterium | reverse complement strand
GACTGGAGCGACCATCCGTCAGACCGACCGTGAAACCGTGCAGAGCGGTCAAGGATCGACCGAGTCCAACCGCGAAACCAATCGGGAGACTCAGGGCGGCGGCAGCCCGGCGACCGTCCGGAGCGGGGAGCAGCAGCAGGCCACCTCCGGCGTCGGCAGCACACCAACCTTAAGTGGCACGCCCACCACTGCGCGCCTGACCGAGCAGTCCACCATCCGCCTGACGGATCCGACCGGCACCGGCATCCCCTCCCCCTCCACCCTTCACTCCGGGACGGGGTCGACCTCCGGGCCAGGCCCGGGCGGCCAATAAGCAAAGATCTTCATGAATGACAGCAGAAACATCCGCTCGGTTGGTACCGGGCGGATGTTTTTTATATGATGGGTTCTTAGGAAATCGGAATATAGCAGAGATCGATGGTTTTCGCGGTAGTGGCTTTGCCGCAGCTCTGGATGAATACCATGTGGTCTTTCGTGATCCAGGGCTGGTAGGTCCCCGCGACCGCTTCGTCCAGTTCGATCATGGCGCCTTTGGCGATGTCATAATACAGGGGTTGGCTCGCACATCCGTTGAGGGAGAACACCACCACTTTTCCATCCGTCTTGGGGGCCAGGACGTAGGCCGCATTCCGCGATGCCACGATCGGCGTCTTGATGCCATCCCGGATCATGAGTAGCCCACGGCCGTCGACTGCCTCGTTGGAAATGGCGGTCGCTCCGGCGGATTCGATCTGCCAGCTCTGGACGCTGTCGTTGACCAGGGCGATATCCTGGCCGACCACAAGCCTGGCCTGGTTCACTTCGACGTCCGCCAGCGAACTCCTCTCGCCTTCCCGATCGCGAATCCCGCGGACAATCCCGTCCCCGGTGCCATCTATTTCGCACCAGGCGATCCGGTCCCCCACCCGATACGGATTGGCGGCATTCGCCTGATAGACCGACAGACTCTCCGTCGCGATGTCGTAGGCGGCTATATCGCGAAGGAATCCGATCGTCTTGCGCTGTCCCGTGATCATCTCAAAATACAGGACCCCGTCCATCTCGATGATCCGCGAGGTCGGCACGAGCGACGTGAGGCCATTCGTGCCCTCCCACTGCGGCAGTTCAACTTGTTTCGTCACGTGGCTGAACCGATCATAGACAAACAGCACCGGTTCGACTTGCTCAAGCCCCAACGTCCGGCTGGTGTACCAGACGATATACTTCTCGTTCACGAGGTCGACCGAGTAGGTGCGGCCGGCCGGCACGGTAAATTCGAGGATGTCCGCTTTCTCCCCCGATATCAGGGAGTAGGACTCCACGTGTACCGTTTTTTCTTCACCGCCGCTGTCCGAGGATACGATCATCTCCAATTGGTCGCTGACATGAACCACCCAGTAAGCGCTGGCCGGTTCGGGCACCGGGATGGAGACCCGGACCGGCGATTGATCGGCTATCGTCGAGTATGGTTCCTTGTGGCTGTAGAAAATGAGATACTCCGTGATTTCCACATACGGAATCTCGGTGTACTCCTTGGGAACGGGGGTCAGAATCGACGGCAGGGTGGTTTCACAGATTGTGGTGGTTTGCTCGGCGCTCGGCGTCGTTGCCCCGTACGGCGCGCAGGCACAGGTGGCCAGCAGCAAGACGATGCTTGTCAGCAAGACAGCCTTTTTCATGGCATGAATCCCCCCCCCATGGTATCTATATTATTTTTTATCATAGCACTGAATGAAAATAATCACAGACGCCTGCATCAGGCATGCAAAAAAGGGGCTTTCAAATCGTTGTGAAGTACTACGATTTGAAAACCCCTTTTGCGGGTCTGTGGTTGGTTCCAGTGTTACTTCAGTGTCTCCTTGATCGCGTCGAAATCATAGCCCGGCACGACATTGGCGATGTCCTTCATCTTAACAGACGGGGATACGGAGTCCGGGATCTGGAAGAGCTCGTAGAAGTCCGCCTCCGGGAGTCCCATCGCCTTGGCTGCGTCCGCGATGCTCAGGGATCCCTTGACCACGCTCACATCCGGCTTGTCGACAGCGGGGACTGTCGTTGTCGCGCTCGGCACCGTCGCACCCGGTACGGTCGTCGCGCCCGGCACCGTTGTGACCGCGGTCGTCGCGGCCGGCTCCGTCGCGGTCGGATCGAGCGACTCTGCGGCCGCTTCCTTGGCGGCGTCAAAGTCATACCCCGGGACGAGGAGCGCGATGTCTTTCATCAGCGTGGTCCCCGGGACGCTGTCGGGGATGCCCAGCAGAGCTCGGAATTCGGTATCAGTCATCCCGACCGCGGCTTGTGAGTCCGCGATGGACATGTTGCCCCGGATTTCCGAGACGGCGATGGTCTCGCCTTTCTTGATCGACTCCGGCAGCACTTCATAAATGCCGGCGGCCTGGGTGACGAGGATCGGGAGGAAGAACAGCGCGGCGACGAGGGCGAGCATCACCAGCGGGGAGACGGTCTTCTTGAAGGTCTTGACCTGCAGCGCGCCCTTTTTGGGGCAGACATTCACGCACTCGTTGCAGTTCAGGCACTCGGCCGTTTTCACCTGGTCCGCCTTGGCGACGTCGATGTTCACCGGGCAGGCCTTGGTGCACAGGTTGCAGTTGATGCAGACGTCCTTGTCGCGCACGACCCGGGTCGGGCTGATCTTGCCGATGATCGCGTAGAACGCGCCGGCCGGGCAGAGGTATTTGCAGAAGAACCGGTCGTAGACAAACGAACCCAGGATGGTGACGCCCAGCAGGATGAAGCCGATGATCGTCAGGGGGTCCTCCGCCAGGGTTTCCGGGATCGCCGTGATGTGGCCGTACGCGGCGTAGGGGTCATACGCGGACATCCACAGGCGGCCGAGGCGCCAGGACATGAAAATCGTCAGGATCAGCATCGCGTATTTGAGGTAGCGCAGGATCCGGTCCGCTTTCACGGGGACGACCGGGCGCTTTTTGAAGATCTTTTTGCCGATCCGGGCGAAAAACTCCTGCAGCGCACCGAACGGGCACAGCAGCCCGCAGAAGCTGCGGCGGAACAGGATCGCGATCACGATCGTGACCACCAGGAGGATCAGGGTGCCGGAGTAGATTTTCTGGATGAACGAGCCGGAAATCAGCAGCGCGTACAGGCTTTCCAGCGCGCCGTAGGGGCACAGGGCGTGGATGGACGGGGATTTGCTGCCGCCCAGGATCTGGTGCATGATCGACTCGTACGTCACAAGGAACAGCAGAAAGGCCAGCAGTCCGTATCGGATCCAGCGTGCGGTCTTGTACTTTTTCATCCGATTCATCGGGTTGGGATTCCTTTCAAAAAGATAGCCCCCAAAATAACTGGTATGCAGTCGTTTTGGGGGCTGGCCGATTTACGGACCGGGTTGCGTTCTGTCATTCAGGCGAGGGGTCAGCGGTTGGTTCTGCCCATTCCGAGTCCGCCCCTGCCGGTGCCGGTTCCAGTGGCGTCGCAGACGCCGTCGCCGTCCGCGTCGACAAAGCCGCTGCCGGTGCCGTTGCGAAGGCCGCCGCCCATG
>CAZNGQ010000092.1:0-6293 GCA_964572095.1 uncultured Oscillospiraceae bacterium | reverse complement strand
CGGCCGCCGCCGGCTTTCATGCCGTTGCCCGCGCCGATGCCGGTGCCGTCACAGGACTCCAGACGCAGCTGCATGTTCGCATAGCGCTCATCCGCCTGCTCCTGGGTCATGGTTCCGTTCGCGACCGCTTCGTCCAGCGCTGCTTTGAACTGGGCGAGACGCTCCTGCTGGAATGCTTCGAGCTGGCCGGCTTCGATGGCCTGCGCGCCATAGGTGTTGCCCTCCTGGCGGGCTGCGGTGACTTCCTCGATGGTCTTGCCGGTGAGACCGGACACGATCTCCGCGGGGGACTTGACGACACTGGCGGCGAATGTGACGGAGGCCAGGCTCATCAAGGCGACAACAAGGACGCTGATGGCTACGATGGATTTCTTCATGTGGTTTGTTCCTCGCTTTCTTATGTTTGCATGCCGTGCTGCATGCTTCATGGTCTCATCCTAGCCTCCAGATATATTGAAATTGTGAGGAGTCCTTGAGACTTTGTGTGCATTCCTCCCGGGGCTCTTTTTCGATGCTACAATCAGGACAGAACGCGGCCCTGTGCACACGGAACGGAGAACCCTCTATATGATTCATATATTGCTCGTCGATGACGACCCCCATATCCGGACGATCGTCAAGGAATACGCCCAGGCGGAGAACTGGCGCTTCTCCGAGGCTGCGGACGGAGAGGCCGCCCTGCGGGATTTTGCCGCGGGCGAGTACACGCTGGTGGTTCTCGACGTGATGATGCCGAAACTGGACGGGTGGTCGGTGCTCAAGGAGATCCGCAAGTCCAGCACGGTGCCGGTGATCCTCCTGACCGCGCGCAGCGAGGAGTACGACCGGCTGCTGGGGTTCGAGCTGGGCGTCGACGACTACATCGGCAAGCCGTTCAGCCCGCGGGAGCTGATCGCCCGCATGAAAGCCCTGCTCAAGCGTTCGGGCGCGCTCGATCCCGCCCTGCCGTCTTTTCATTATGAAAATCTGCACCTGGATCTGGCCGCCCACCAGCTCACGATCGGGGGAGCCCCCATCGCGCTGACCCCCAAGGAATACGACCTGCTGGCCTTTTTCACCTCCCGGCCGCACCAGGTGTTCACGCGCGACCAGCTGCTGAACCAGGTCTGGGGGTACGACTACTTTGGGGACGCGCGCACGGTCGACACCCATATCCGCAGCCTGCGCGAGAAGCTCGGCGAGTACCGGGGGCTGATCGCCACCGTCTGGGGGACCGGATACCGGTTCGAGACGGGGGGCAAGCCATGAAGACCATCGGGTTCAAGCTGTTCCTCAGTTTCCTGGCCATGGCCGCCCTGACGATCGGGCTGCTGTGGCTGATCCAGGCCGGTTTCATGAAAGACAGCTATCTGGAAAGCCGGGTGGGCGCCGTCGCCAGCGGTGTTCGGCAGGCGGCCGGCGCCGACGCGCCCGACCTGGAAACGCTGAAACAGGACCAGAACATCAACCTGGTCCAGTTCGACGCAAAGGGCGACGCCCAGTCCATGCCGCAAGGCCTGCCCAAGATGGGCATGGTCATCCGGGCATGCCAGGCGATGATCCCGGACCAGGTCGACGGCACGGTGCAGACGCTCACCTCCGTGTCGGACAGCGGCCGGTACGCGCTGCTCGGCTATCCGATGAAAACCGGCGGATACCTGTTCGCCGTCTTTTCGCTCGCCGACGTCGACGAGGCGTCGCGGATCCTGCGCGACCAGCTCTGGCTGATCACCCTGCTGCTGCTGCTTTTTGCCGTCGTCCTGGCGGTCGCCCTGTCCCGCCGGCTGTCCCGGCCGATCCGGGCGGTGACCGCCGCGGCGCGGGAACTGGCCCGCGGCCGGCTGGACGTGGTGCTGCCGGTGAAGACCCGCGACGAAATCGGCACGCTGACGGTCGCGCTGAACGACCTGAGCGTCCAGCTCCAAAACACGGAAAACCTGCGCAAGGAACTGATCGCCAACGTGTCGCACGAACTGCGCGCGCCGCTGGCCGTGATCCAGGGCTATGCCGAGACCGTCCGCGACGTCACCTGGCCGGTGGAGGAGAAACGCACCCAGCAGCTGTCGATCATCTCGGAAGAGGCCTCCCGCCTAAGCCGGGTGGTCAAGGATATCCTGGACTACTCGAGACTGCAGGCCGGTGTGGACCGCCCCGCCATCGCGGAGTTCGCGGTCCAGCCCGCGCTGGAGCGCATCCGGCAGCGGCTGGAGATCGACGCCGCGAAGCGGGATGTGTCGATCCGGCTGGATGGCCCGGATCTCCCGGTCCGTTTTGATCCGGAAAAATTCGAGCAGGTCCTGAACAACCTGTTGAACAACGCGGTCAACCACGCGGATCCCGGCACGGCCGTCACAATACGGACCGAACCGCGACCGGACGGCGCCCGGATCCTGGTGACCAATATCGGTCCCGGCATCCCGCCCGCCGACCAGCCCCGCATCTGGGATCGGTATTATCAGGTCGAACAACGCGCCGGCGAGGGGCGCCGACTGGGCACCGGCCTCGGACTCGCGATCGTCAAGAGTATTTTTGAGCACCATCACGTCGCGTACGGGGTCGTCAGTGAGAATCGGGAGACCACGTTCTGGTTCGACACCTGCGGCGCGCCCGGGAGCCAGCCGGACTCCGCGGCCGTCCGCCGTTAACCGATCCGGATCCGGTCACCCGTGCAGCAAGGCGTCACCCGGTCGCCCAGCTCCTGTTTCATTTTCCAGATGACCTCCTGGCCGGTGCAGTGCAGCGGAACAATCCGCTGGACGCCAAGCAGGCGGAAATACTCGATGGTCTGCCGGATGCGGTCCGGAGTGGCCTGCACCAGGTGCATGCCCCCGATGACCGAGTGGATCGGCATATCCGGATAGAGCGACCGGACATGCTTGAGGCAGTTGACGACCCCCGGGTGGCTGCAGCCGAGCAGGACGACCAGTCCCTGCGGCTGCGAGATGATCAGGATCTGCTCGTCCAGGTGGGTGTCCGGCCCGCGCAGCCCGTCTTTTTCGATCAGCATGTCGGTCACGGCCCGCTCGAAATCCGTACATTGCGGAATTGCCGTACAGGCCACGAGGTTCTCGCTGACCTGCATCGTGGAGGTGTTGAACATCAGTCTTTTTTCCAGATGCGGGAAGTCATTGACACGCCAGGGAAACCCGATATCGCGATCGGGTTCGCCGGCCGTCTCCGATTTGGCGTACCGGGGCAGAAAGGCGTCGGGATGCGCATAAACCCTGGGCCAGTGGTCCCCGTGCGGGAAAAACGCCAACCCGCCCCCGTGGTCGTAGTGACCATGGCTGAGCACGATGGCCTGGGCCGTTCCGACGGGGATCCCCAGCCGCTCGGCATTCCGCAAATATAAGTCGGTCTGGCCGACATCAAAGAGGATGCGGATGTCCCCGTCGTCGATCCAGTAGGACAGTCCGTGCTCCGCCTGCAGCCCTCGCTTCAGGACCAGGTTCTCCGCCAGGATGGTAATGTCCAGCATCGCTTGTTCCCTCTTTTCGTTGGAATGCTCTACCCGACCTGCTCCGTCAGGCTTTTCCACATCGCTTCGATCGGTTCCACGACCGTGCCAATCCCCGCCTCGACCGGGGTGAGCCCCTGTTGGAGCGCTGCCAGAATGGCAGGCTCATAGGGGATCCGCCCGATTACGGGCACGCCGCGCTGGATGCAGGCTTCCTCGATCTCTGTGGCGACTGCCCGGTTCAGGTCGCACTTGTTGATGACGACAAAAGCCGGCACCTGGAAATGCCCCGTCACCGACAGGACCCGATCCAGGTCGTGCAGCCCGGACACCGTCGGCTCCGTGACGACGACCGCAGCGTCAGTTCCGGTGATCGACGCGATCACGACGCAGCCGATCCCCGGGGATCCGTCGATCAGCACCCAGTCCTCCCCCTGCTCCCATTCCCGCAGGTTGGTCCGGACCTCCGTTACCAGTTTACCGGATCCTTCGGCGCCGATGTTCAGTCTGGCATGCGAAAAGATCCCGCGGTCCGTCCGGGTGACATACGTCTCACCGGTCTGCACGGGAAGCAGGTCGATGGCCTGCGTCGGGCATAGCACCTGGCAGGCCGCACACCCCTCGCAGGCGGTCGGGCGGACCGTGAAGTCCTCCCGGATCGCGTCGAACCGGCAGACCTGGCGGCACAAACCGCATCGGACGCACTTGTCCGGGTCGATCCGGGCAGCTTCCGCTCCGAAAAACGCGGTTTTCATCAGCAACTCGCCGTGCAGCAGCAGATGCAGGTCCGGCGCGTCCACGTCACAGTCCGCCAGCATTTTATTCCGGACCAGCAGGCTCAGGGAGGCGACGATCGTGCTTTTCCCCGTGCCGCCCTTGCCGCTGATGAATACGATCTGTTTCACGTGTGCATCTCCTGACGGATCCGGTCCCACAAGGCGAGGAACCGATCCTTCCATTCCGGACCCATTTCGGTCGGCAGCAAGCCGCGTGAGTAGTATTCGGCCAGTTCCCGGCTGAACGGGATGGCCATCAGGACCGGCAGGCCCTGGGCGTCGCAGTAGTCCCGGATGATCCGGTCGTACGCGCCGGCCTTGTTGAGAACCACGCCGGCCGGGATCCCCATGCCGCGGACCAGATCTACGGCGATCGCCAGGTCGTGCAGCCCGAATGGCGTCGGTTCCGTGATCAGAACGGCATAGTCGCTTCCCTCCAGGGAGCGGACGACCCCGCACGATGCGCCCGGCGCACAGTCCAGGATGGCTGTACGGGTTGGATCGGCTTGCTTCAGGAGGGCCGCGATCAGCGGCACCCCGGTGGGTTCCCCGACATCCAGCAACCCCTGGACCACGCTGCGGTCGGGGTTCGATTTGACGATGCCGATGCGGCGCTCCTCCTCGGTGATGGCATACGGCTTGCAGGCGAGTCCGCAGGCGCCGCAATGATGGCACAACCCCGGAAAGACCAGCACCCGCCGGCCCGGGACCGCGATCGCATGGAATCGGCAGATCCGCGCGCAATCCCCGCAGAGAGTGCAAAGCGCGCTGTCGACAACGGGGACGAGAACCGTCACCACCTGTGTCTCCCCGGATTCCGGGCGGAGAAACAGGCTGCCATTTGGCTCTTCCACATCGCAATCGAGGTACTGGCTGTCGGGAATCACCTGCGACAGGGAGGCCGCAACCGTTGTTTTACCGGTTCCGCCCTTGCCGCTGAGTACGGCGATCCTCATGCGTGCCGGCCTCCATCCGCATGTGCCGGACCGCTTGTGGACAGCTTCTCGAGCCGGCCCTGGCTGTAGGCGTCCAGATTGTCCCGGACGGATCCCGGGATCCCCTGGCGGACTTCGATGCCGGCATCCGAGAACACGAGCAGCGCGTTCGGGCCCAGCTGGTTCGCGATCAGCTCGGTGACGCCGAGGTCGATCAGCTGTTGGCCGGCCGTGATTCCCGCACCGCCGGAAGCAGTCAGGGCGGCGTTGGGAATCGGCGTTGCCGACGGGGTGTCCCCCTCGATGACGAGAAAATACGGCGCCCGGCCGAATCGGGAATCCATCGGGTCGTCCAGTGTCTGTCCGGAGCAAGGTATGGCGATTTTCATAGGGTCCTCCCTGTTTGTTGACTTGTCGTTGTCCGTTTATTGTGTCCTGTTTATGAGCATATGTCAATAAACAGGTGGGTTTGGCGAAATTCTGCAACGCGCGTAGTTGACAGATGTCCACAAGCGTTCTACACTGGTAATGAGCATAAGCCCATTATTAAGTCGAGAAAAAATGCAAGGGCTCCCCTTGCGAAAAGAATGCGAGGGCAACCCTCGCGAAGGAGATGACATCATGCCCAGGAGAGATGGAACAGGCCCTTTCGGGGCGGGACCGGGATCCGGCAGGGGCGCAGGCCCGTGCACCGGTTACGCCGGCCAGGCAATCGGCTATAGCAACGGATTCGGAAAAGGCTTCGGCTATGGCAGCGGCTGTGGGAGGGCATGGGGCCATGGACGCGATATGCGTGCATTCGTCCCGGCCCCGCAACTCGACCCGACCCGCGAGCGCGCGGTGATCGAGGATAGGATCAAAGAGCTGGAGGCGCGGCTGGACCGACTGAAAAGCCAGTCCGGAGAAGAACCGCGCTGAATGGTCCATTCCCGTTCCACAAAAGCCCGTCTTCGATGACTGACATCGGAGACGGGCTTTTTATTTTCTAGCCGTTGATCGAAACTTGGTGATATGATAGCCTTGAAAATAATGAGCGTAAGCTCATAATCGAAATAAACAGCGGAAGCGAGTGAGCGTCACATGAAAAAGCAATCGGTCAAAATCACACCATGCATGCAACCGGTTCCCAAAGTCCTGGTGTCCTGC
>CAZNGQ010000091.1:0-9943 GCA_964572095.1 uncultured Oscillospiraceae bacterium | reverse complement strand
TCGCCGGTCTTGGTTTCCAGCACGACGCGGCAGTCATGCTCCCGCGCGAACACCAGCCGACTTCCAAGATCCAGCACCCCCTCGCCCGCGACCAGGTGGCACCCCGAGGGGCCGGCATCGTGCAGGTGCATGTGCCGTACCCGTCCCGCATGCTCCATCAGGAACGGGCGGTCCACGCCATCTGCGGTGTGGTCGTGTCCCGTGTCCCAGGTCAGCGAGAAGACCGGGCTCTCCAGCAGCAGCTCGATCCCCTCCCGGGCGTAGGACCGCCATCCGCCTGTGTTTTCCACGCAGCACAGCATGCCGCTGTCGCCGACCGCGTTCTCGCACAGGTTGCGAAGCTCCAGCAGACTGTCCCGGTAGTGGTCGCGGTACTCGCCGAACAGGAAGAGCTTGCGGTCCGGCAGCGTGAAATAGATACCATCGCTCAAGTGCAGGTTGAGGACCGGCGCGCCAAGCGCCCGGGAGGCCGCGATCTCGGCGGAGAGCGTATCCCTCCAGGCTTTCGCCACGCGCGGGTTGAAGGACAAGGTGTTGAGATCCTCCTCCGCGTGGACGGTCAGGAATAGCCCGGCCGCCTCCAGCCGGGCCCGAACGGCCGTCGCGTCCAGCCGGTCCGGCTGCAGATGGGGCAGGTTCGCGTTGATCTCGACGAAATCCAGGCCCAGCCGGACGCAAAGGTCGAGGTCCTCCTCCAGGTCATGGTGCTCCACCAGCCCGGGCATGCCGAGAACGAGACCGTCCACCATCGATCGTAATCCTCCCGTATCCGCCTGATATGAATCGGATTGAATCATTGTAATACCGGTAGTCAATCAGCGCAAAACAGCTATAATGGAATTCTATCTGTTTTTTCTATAGAAGGTTATTATGGAGGATCCCATGAAGAAGAGCGGGATGGCCAAGGCGATCGCCCGGCTGTTCATCAAAAACATCGACCAACCGGAACTGCCCGCTGTTCGCATGCACTGTGGCGTCCTGAGCACGGCCATCGGCATCGTCCTCAACTTGATCCTCTTTGCCGTCAAGTTGATCGTCGGAACCATGTCCGGCAGCGTCTCCATCACGGCCGATGCCGTCAACAACCTGTCCGACGCCGGCTCGTGCGTCGTTGTGCTGGCCAGTTTCCGGATGGCCGGCAAGCCCGCGGACCAGGAGCATCCGTTCGGCCATGCACGGATCGAGTATATCGCCACCTCCGCGGTCGCGGTCGTGATCCTGTCGATCGGCATCGAGCTGCTCAAGGCGTCCTATGCCAAGATCCTTCACCCGAACCCGATCGATTTCCACCTGGTGTCCATCCTCGTGCTCGCGATCGCCATCGGCGTCAAGTTCTGGATGTACCTGTTCAACACCGGGCTCGGCCGGCACATCGGATCCAGCGTGATGCGAGCCACCGCGATCGACAGCCTGTCCGACGTGGCCGCCACGTCGGCGGTCCTCGCCTCCACGCTGCTCAGCCCGCTGATCGGGTTCCAGCTGGACGGCTACATGGGCGCGGGGGTTTCGTTCTTCATCCTGTATTCCGGGCTCAAGATCCTCAAGGAGACGATGGGCAGCATGCTGGGCCAGGGCCCGACCCGGGAGCTCGTCCAGATGATCGAGTCCTACATCCGTAAATACAACGGGGTACTGGATCTGCACGACCTGGTCGTCCACGACTACGGCCCGACCCGTAGCTTCGCCTCCGTTCACGTCGAGGTGGACGCCAGGGTCGACATCCTCGAGAGCCACGAGCTGATCGACACGATCGAGCGCCAGATCACCGAAGACCACGGCATCCACCTGGTCATCCACCTGGACCCGGTGGTCCGGGACGACCCCAAGACCGACCAGCTGCGCGAGTTGGCGGAACAGGTGATCGCGGACATCGACCCCTCCCTGTCCCTGCACGACTTCCGCGTGGTGTCGGGACGCACCCACAACAAGCTCATCTTCGACATCACCGCGCCGTTTACGTTCAAGATGAGCGACCGCATCCTGCAGGAGACCGTCGAGTCGAAGCTGTTCGAGCGGGACCACGGGTTGCAGGCGGTCATCGTCGTGGATCGATCGCCGATCTCGGATTAGGGACCGATTCTTTTTTCGTAGCAGGGAAAGCGCCCTTTCCGGGCGGTCATCGCCGCGACGTACTCATATCCCAGTCCCTCGTACAGTCGGATCGCGCTCCGGTTTTCGGTAAACGTGTCGAGTCGGATCGCACCGTATCCTTGCTCCGACGCGTGCCGTTCCACCCACAGCATGACCGAACGGGCGATGCCACGTCCCTGCAAGTCGGCTCGCACACACAGCCGGTGTACGAGCAGCGGGCGAACTTCCGCGTGCCGCCACGGAATCTTTGCGTATTCGCAGTAGGCGTCTTCGTTAAGCGTGACGACCACGGCCAACTCTCCCGACTTCTCGAAAATCCACAGCGTACCAGCCGCCTGATCCGCGTCCATCACATCCCGGTCGGGGTACTGTTCGTCCCACTGGTCGATCCCCTGCGCCTGCATGGACGCGATCGCGTCGCGAAACAGGTTTTCTACGGCGTCCATGTCCTCCGGCCGGGCCGGACGGACTGCAAGGTCCGGCGCCGCTTGTGAAACCTGTTCCATTCCGATCTCCGTTTCTACTCGAAAATCCGCTCCGCGTCGCGCGGCAGGGCGCGGATATGCCGCAGGAACGCCGTCACCCGACGGTGGTCCTCCTCCGGATACGCAAAGCCCAGCCCCTCTCCCACCTCGACGGCCGCGCGCCGGAACAACCGCCCCGCCACGAGCAGAGCATCCCATACGCGGTCGGGATCCCCATCCGGCCAGGTCCTGGTCAGCATCCGCCACAAGGCGGGATCCAGATGGTTGCGCAGGTACTTGGCGTAGGAGCCGATCGAGACGGCGAACCCGTTTTTCATGCCGGCATGCCAGGACAGCATGTTCATGAGTTGCGGACGAACCAGGGACTCCATCGCGTAACGGGCATAGGTCGGCTCGCCGCGCCACAGGCCCTTGGCAACATACGGGGACACCCACAGCAGCTCGTTGCAGCAGTCGTCGTATTGTTTGGCGGTCGGCGGGGCGACATGGAACGAGCGGTCGTCCGGCTCCGGAAACGGCGGAAACAAGCCGTCCTTATCCAGCAGCAGGACACGCAGGCTGTCCGTGAGAAGAGGATCCGGATGGCCGACATGGACGATTGTCAGGTCGATCCGGTTGCCGTCCTGGAACTGCGCCAGCCAGCAATACCGCATGCGGGGGACCGCCGGGTCGCGCACGACGGCGGACGCGCCCATGTCGTCGGGTTTCTGGAGGATCATGATCCGTCCGAACCGACGGATCCAGTCCGGCTCGCCGATGAACGCCTCCACGTCGGTCACGACATAGACGACGTCGTAGTCCTGGAACGCGTCCGCTTTCGCCCGGGGATTGACACGGGAACCGTTGAGGACGACCGCGCGGATGCGGTCATCTTCCCGGGCGGTCCGCAGGATCAGGTCCAGGATTACCTCTGCCGTGCGGGTGCGGTTTCGTGTCATGTCTGTTCCTCCGGTTGTTCTGTTAAAACAGTTCATCGAGTAGATTATAGTATTCCAGGCGTTCCGCGTCCGGCTGGATGCCGGCGGACTCGTACAGCAACGGGAGAACGCGGTCCGCCGCGGTCCCCAGGTTGTGGTGGATGGACCGGACGCACAGTGCGATGTCGCGCCAGGGATCGCCGATGCCTCCCCGGCCCCAGTCGACGAATCCGGTGAGGCGTCCATCCCGGGCCAGGAGGTTGGGCAGGCAGAAATCCCCGTGCGTAAAAACGAGGGGCGTCTCCTCCGGACGGTTGGCGGCAAGGTAACGCAGCAGTGCCTCCGGCGAAGCAAACCGGTTCGTCGTTTCCCAGTCGGAGGTGCGGACGGAGCCATTGCAGACCTGCTCTTCCGCAAGCCGCAACTGGACGTCCAACCTCCCGTCAAACGGGCAGTCCGCGATATCCACGCCTCGCAGCTCGACCAGGGCCGCGGCGAGTACGCGGACGGTTCCCTCCGGATCCGCGAGATGGACTGAGTCGCACAGCATGTCACCCGGCAATCCGTCCGTCAGCATCCAATGGACAGGAATGCCGTCCGCGGGATCGGGCAATACTCCGAAGAAACGGATCGCAGGGACCGGCAGCCGTCCGGCGAGCCAGTTGAGCAGTCCGGCCTCGCGTTTTATCTCGGTGCCACGGGAGGCTTTCAGGTATCCGGGCCCGTCCGGGAATCCCACCTGCCACACCCGATCGCCCGACATGCCGATCGTGACCGGCCGGCAATCGCCGTCCGACAGCATACGGGAGATCTCGTACGGAAGCCATGTGTTCTTCCCCATTACCGGTTCCGTCCTGTCAAACATGATGGAATCAATGAAAAGCAGCATTTCCAGTATGCCATTTCACTCCAGTCCCGGCAAACCCGGAGCCCAATCCGCGCCCGATGCGGTACTATGGTAGGGAAACCAACGAACCGAAAGGAACAGGCGATATGAAGCGGGTCATCATCATCGGCGCGGGGCCTGCAGGCCTGACAGCCGCCAGGGAACTGCTGGGGCGCAGTCCGAACGTGGAGGTCACCATCCTGGAGGAAAGCCCCGAGATCGGCGGGATCTCCCGCACCGTGCGCTACAACGGCAACCGCATGGACATCGGGGGACACCGGTTTTTCAGCAAGGACGCCCGCGTGATGGCCTGGTGGCGGGACCTCCTCCCGATCCAGGGCGCCCCGTCGTTGGACGACCGCATCCTCGGACGCGAGAAACCGCTTGAACCGGGCGGGCCGGACCCCGAAAAGACCGATCGCGTCATGCTGGTCCGCGACCGGGTGTCGCGCATCTACTACCTGAAGAAATTTTTTGACTATCCCATCCGCATGAAGGGCTCGACGTTCCGGAACATGGGGCTCGCCCGCACGGTCAAGGCCGGCGCGAGTTACCTCAAGTCCACGATCGTGAAAAAAGAGGAAACGTCGCTCGAGAATTTCTACATCAACCGGTTCGGCCGCGTGCTGTACGGCATGTTTTTCGAAAAATACACCGAGAAGCTCTGGGGGCGGCACCCGTCCGACATCTCCGCCGCCTGGGGCGCCCAGCGCGTCAAGGGGCTGTCCATCCTCGCGATCCTGCGCGACATGCTGCGCAAGGCGACCGGGTTGGGGCGCGGCGCGGTCGAGACGTCGCTCATCGAGCAGTTCTGGTACCCCAAGTACGGTCCGGGACAGCTGTGGGAGACCGTCGCAGACGAGGTTTCCGCGCGGGGCGGAAGCGTCCTGATGCAGCACCGGGTGACGCGGATCGCGTGTGAAGGCGGCGCGGTCCGGTCCGTGGTCTGCGACACCCCCGACGGGCCGGTCGAGTTCCCCTGCGACGAGGTCGTCTCCTCGATGCCGCTGCGGGACCTGGTCGCCGGCATGGACGGCATCGACGTGCCGGCGGACGCGGCGCGCATCGCGGACGGGCTGCCCTACCGGGACTTCATCACCGTCGGACTGCTCGTCCGGCGGCTCTCGCTCCGGAACGAAACGGCCGCGCGGACGCTCGGCGACATCGTCCCCGACTGCTGGATCTATGTGCAGGAGCCGGATGTCAAGCTCGGCCGCATCCAGGTGTTCAACAACTGGTCGCCCTACCTGACCGCCGATCCGGAACATACGGTATGGATCGGGCTGGAGTATTTCTGCCGCGAAGGGGACGCGATGTGGGCCATGGACGACGCGGACTTCATTGACTTTGCCGCGGGGGAACTCGCGGGCATGGGCGTGATCGACCGGGCGGACGTCCTCGACGCGCATCGGGTCCGTGTCAAGAAGGCCTACCCCGCCTATTTCGACACCTATGCCGAGATCGATACGCTGACGGCCTGGCTGGACCGCATCCCCAACCTCTACTGCGTCGGCCGCAACGGCCAGCACCGGTACAACAACATGGACCACTCGATGGCCACCGCCTTTGAGGCCGTGGACGCGCTGTTGTCCGGAAATCCCTCGAGGGAGCGCATATGGAACGTCAACACCGAGAAGGAGTACCACGAGGAGAAAAAGGATTGATCCGCCAAAAGGCGTTCGCCCTTGCGATCGGGCTGGGCGCGCTCGCGCTGGTCCTGTACGCGGTCATCGTCGTCGCGGCCGGGGAGTTCCACGCGGACTTCACGGACACGCTGCTCTGGGCGCAGGCGACGTTCGACAGCGGCAGGCTGTTCAATCCGGACTTCTACTACGCGACCGCGATGCCGTTCGGGGGCCAATGGCTGATGATGCCGTTCCTGCCGATTTTCGGCGTCGGGATGGCCGCGCAGACGGCCGGCATGATCGTCTTCGCCCTGCTGCTGTCCGCGGCGGTGGCCACGCTGGGCCGGCGCGCGCTGGGCTTCTCCCCGGTATGGACCGCCGTGCTGACCGCGGCGGCGCTGCTGTGCGTCTCCGGCAGCCTCAAGATGCGCGAGCTCTACTGGGGGCACATCATCTACTACAGCCTCGGCAGCCTGTTCATCACGGTGGGACTGACGCTCGCGGCGCGGGCGCTTGACACCGCGGAGGCGGATCACGCTTCCCGCCGTCGTCGGTTCCTGGCGCTTGCCCTTGTATGCGGCTGGACCTTCCTGTGCTCAATGAACGGCATGCAGGTGCTGTTGACGTTCACGCTCCCCCTGCTGGGAGCGCTCGTGCTGGTGCGTTACCTCGACACCGCGCAGCCTCTCGGCGGCATGGAGGACCCGCAATGGCGCCTCTTTTTCGCAGTAGCGGCGGCTGGTCTGGCCGGTCTGGCTGCGGGGGTTCTGCTGACGATCCATGTGCCGACCGGCTATGCGGACTACTACTCCTCGCTGTCCGGTCCGGAAAACTGGATGGACAACCTGATGAAGCTCCCGCGGGACTGGCTGACGCTGCTCGGCTATGCGCCGGCCGCCCAGACGAAAATCGCCTCCGCCAAGGGTATTGCCTATCTCATGCGCTTCCCCGGCGCCATCGTGCTCGCGGTCGCCCCGGCCGTACTGGCCGGCATGCTCGGACGGATCCGCGAACGCGGCGTCCGCCTGCTGGTCCTGGCGCATCTGACGATGTCCGCCGCCATCGGGTTCGCGTATGTGTTCGGCCAGATCTCCAACGTCAACTGGCGGCTTTCCCCGTTGGTTTTCACCGCCGCCCTCTCGGCGGTCGCCCTCGGCCGCCTGCTGTGGCAGGATGAAAAGCGGCGGCGGTTCGCCCTGCTGGTGCTGGTTCCCGTGGCGCTGTACGCCCTGGTCGCCGTCGCTCAGATCGTTGAAACCCCGCCGGATTTCCGCAAGCAGAACCTGTACTACCGGCTCGGGACTTTTCTGGAGGAACAGCAACTGGACCGGGGCTACGCGACGTTCTGGAACGCCTCGTCCGTGACGTTCCAGTCGGACGGGGACGTTCTGGCCGCGCCGATTGTGATCGAGGGCGCGAACCTGCGGCCGTACCGGTACCAGAGCAATCGGGAGTGGTATGAGGAGCAGCCGGGCCAGGACACCTGGTTCCTGCTGTTGACGGAGGGCGAGTACAAGGGTCTGACCCTCTCCGCGGAGGCTTTCGTCAAGAGTGCCTCCCGGCAGCTGGTCGGGCCGGACCACTACGTCGTGCTGGTTTTCGGGGCTAACTGCATCGATCCGGACGCATGACGCCTATACTTTCAGACTGCTGATAAAATCCTTAATCGCCTGCACCTGTTCGGCTGCCTCCCCGGGGTGTATCCACGCATGCCGGGAGCGGCG
The DNA here is from genome assembly GCA_964572095.1 of uncultured Oscillospiraceae bacterium. GTDB lineage: Bacteria > Bacillota > Clostridia > Saccharofermentanales > UBA5734 > JAAYKS01. The sequence continues at coordinate 2,215 of CAZNGQ010000091.1, read as the reverse complement.
GAGCCGTACGATGCGTACGGAGCCTTGGAGGGCGCCCGCGATGCGGTCCGCGCTGCGGCGGGCGACCGCTTCGTCCCGGTCCGACTGCACCAGGAGCACCGGGCACCCGACCCGGCCCAGGATGCGGCGCGTGCGCCGGATCACCCCCGACAACCGGAGAAACGCGGGCGTCCAGGCCAGGTAGTCCCATGGTCCGCGAACCGAAACGCCGCGCGCTTCCCGATACACCCGGACGACGGGGTCGTCCCCGGCAGGGGAACGCAGCGCGACACGCAATCCCATCCGGATCTGGAAAAGACCGGTCCGCATGCCCATCGGGGCGCTCAGGCAGACGACGCCCCCCACCGGCAGCCGGGACGCCGCGTCGAGGCACAGCAGGCCTCCGAGCGAGTGCCCGACCAGGACAACACGGCCGTACTGCCGGCATCCCTCGCGGACGGCGTCGTCGACGCATGCCTGCCAGTCGGACGCCCGGGCGCGTGAAAAAGCGGCGGATCCTCCGCCGTGCCCCGGCAGGGTCAAAAACCGCTGCGCGGTCCCGGAGTCCTGGAGGTCCCGCGCCAGGGCCCGCAGCTGCGAAGCGCTGCCGCAGATGCCATGGACAAAAACGAGAAGGGTGCCGGCCGGCTCTGTCAAGAGTGAACCTGGCCGGCCCATTCCTCCAGCCGGTCCAGATAGCGGTATCCCCAGAATTCCCCGGCATCCGCCATGGTGCGGATCTCCGCGGGAGTCGCCCAACGGACGGCGTCCACTTCTTCCTCCTGCAGTGCCAGTCGAGAAAGGTCGGCCTCCATGCGGACCCACCAGACATCGACATGGCTGTCCGTCCGGGTATAGGACAGCACCGGCTCCAGCAGATCCGGATCCAGTGCCAGCCCGATCTCCTCCTCCGTTTCTCGGAGGCAGGTGGTGAGGCTGTCCTCTCCGGCGGTTGCGGATCCCGCGGTCGTCGCCCACAATCCGGGGGCGAGCTCCTTCTCCATCGAGCGCTTCTGGATCAGGTATTCGCCGTGGTTGTTGCAGATCCAGACCTGCACGACGAGGTGGAAATCCCCCGGCTCCATTTCCCGGCCGCGTTGGTGCAGCCGGCCCACAAGACTCCTATGGGCGTCGTAGACGTCCCAGTCCTCGATCCGGTCCATTCGGTGGTCCTCCCGGCGTTATTTGAGCAGATTGGCTTCCGGCAGCTTGCCGGCGCGATGGCGGCTGCGGTGGATCGCCAGCATCACAAAGGTGAAAAGGATGACCAGACAGGTGGTCAGGCACAGCAGGGCGGCCGGATACTGCCGTCCGAACCCGTCGCCACCCGCCGTCATGTGCTTGAGCAGGATCCCCATGTAGGCCCACAGGATCACCATGCCGTAGGCCGCGTCCTTGTTGGGCAGGATGACCGCCAGGGCGATGGCCATCGTGGCGACCAGCAGGAGGATGAGCCAGACCTCCTCCGGGATCCCCCATCCGTCCCAGCCCAGGCTGACCAGCAGCGTGACCGCGTTGGCGACGGTGGCGACCGTGATCCAGCCGAATGCGATCCGGAACGACATCCGCACAAACAGCTTGTCCGAAAACCGCATGACGGGCTGGTAGGCCTCGAGCCGGCGGTACGCCAGTCCCTGGCAGGCCAGGAGGACGAGCATGATCGCCATGGACAGCGGGATGCGGTGGGCATGCCACGCAAAAAGCCATGCGGCGTTGAAAACCGAATATACGATGAATGGCAGGCTGACCGCCCGGACGATGTCAAACCGGACAGTCATGCGCCGGCCGAACACGCCGAACGGGCTCAGGACGAACAACCCCTGGAGCAGATAGATCAGTCCCCAGATCGAGAACGTGATGCCGGCCGGGGCGAACAGGTTGGGATAGCTGTCGGAGACCGCTCCGGTCGACGTGCCGCCCAGCGGCAGCGCGCTGGCCAGGATGTTGACGGTGAGCATCAGAAACCAGGCAAGCAGGTTGGCGATCCGGATCCATCCGATCCGGACGGCATCGGTTTCATTGTGATCCAACCGGCGTCACCTCCTGTCTTTCGTCAGTATAGCCCTTTTCGACGGCGGCAGAAAGCGTCAGCGCTCCAATACACGACCGTCGCGCAAATGGACGCGGGCAGTCCAGAGATCGTTCGCGCCGCAAAAGAAAGCGTCCTGGTTCCAGTTGTCGCGGTATCCCAGGGAGAACGGCTCTTCGTAGCAGATGCCCTCCGGGGCGCCGTCCC
>CAZNGQ010000090.1:0-9963 GCA_964572095.1 uncultured Oscillospiraceae bacterium | reverse complement strand
ACGCTGTGCTGGGTCGGCTTGGTCTTGAGTTCGCGGGAGGCGCGCAGGGAGGGAACCAGCGTCACATGGATAAACAGGCAGTTGTCGCGGCCATGGTCGATGGTGAACTGGCGGGCGGCCTCGAGGAAAGGCAGCCCCTCGATGTCGCCGACCGTGCCGCCGATCTCGATGATGGCGACGTCATAACCGTCCTTGCCGGAACGGATCCGGTCCTTGATCTCGTTCGTCACATGCGGAATGACCTGGGCGGTACCGCCGTTGTACATCCCGTGGCGCTCTTTCTGGATGACATCCCAGTAGATCTGCCCCGAGGTCACGTTGCTGTTGCGCGACAGGTTCTCGTCAATGAACCGCTCGTAATGACCCAGGTCGAGATCCGTCTCGGCGCCGTCCTCCGTCACAAAAACCTCGCCGTGCTGGTAGGGGTTCATCGTGCCGGGGTCCACGTTCAGGTACGGATCCAGCTTCTGCATCGTCACCTTGACGCCGCGCGCCTTGAGCAGGCGCCCGAGCGATGCGGCCGTTATCCCTTTTCCAAGCCCGGACACCACACCGCCCGTGACAAAGATGAATTTCGTCATGAAAAATCCTCCCGTCTGCCTTTGCGCCTCAGCGCGTGCCGGTGAATCAGCGATAAATGATCTCCTCGCGCCTGGGTCCGGTGGACACCATCCGCACCGGAACGCCGATGTGTTCCTCGATGAACCGGACATAATCCCGGGCCGCCCCGGGCAGGTCGTCGAAACGGGTGACGCCCCGGATGTCGCTTTTCCAGCCCGGGAGCCACTCGAGCACCGGGCGGGCACGGTTGAGCTTCGGGGTGATTGGGAATTCGCCCGTCGTCTCCCCGTCGATCTCGTAGGCGGTGCAGACCGGGATCCGGTCCAGATAACCCAGGACGTCGATGGCGGTCACCACCGCCTCGGTCGCACCCTGTACTTCACAGCCGTACCGCGACGCGACACAGTCGAACCAGCCCATGCGGCGAGGGCGACCGGTGGTCGCGCCGTACTCGCCGGCATCGCCGCCAAGCTTGCGAAGCATGTCGGCGTCGTCGCCGAAGATCTCGCTCACGAAGGCACCCGCGCCGACCGCGCTGGAATACGCCTTGGTCACGGCGACGACGCGCTCGATCTTGTACGGGGGAACCCCTGCGCCGACCGTGCCGAAACCGGCCAGGGTCGAGGAGGACGTCGTGAACGGATAAATGCCGAAGTCCGGATCGCGCAGCGCGCCGAGCTGGCCCTCGAGCAGGATCTTCTTCCCGTCTTTCACCGCGGCGCGAAGGAACGTGCCGACGTCGGACACATAGGGACGGATCGCCTCGCGATAGCCGGCCAGGGTCTCGAGCAGCTCGTCGGGATCCAGCGCGGGCTTGTGGTACAGGTTCACGATCAGGGCGTTCTTGTACTCGCAGACCGCGCGCAGCTTTTCACGCAGCGCCGCCTCGTCGAACAGCTCGCATACCTGAAAGCCGATCTTTGCGTACTTGTCCGAATAAAACGGCGCGATGCCGGAGCGGGTCGATCCGAACTGGCGGTCCGACAGGCGCTCCTCCTCGTAATTGTCCAGCAGGATGTGATAGGGCATGACGATCTGCGTCCGGTCGGAGACCATCAGCCGGGGGGAGGGAACGCCGCCCGCCGTCACGTTGCCGATCTCGCGGATCAGCGAGGGGATGTTCAGCGCGACTCCGTTCCCGATGATGTTGACGATATTGGTGTTGAACACACCGGACGGAAGCAGATGCAGCGCGAACTTGCCGTAATTGTTGATGATGGTGTGTCCGGCATTGGCGCCGCCCTGGAACCGGATGACGATGTCGGATTCACAGGCGAACATGTCGGTGATCTTGCCTTTCCCTTCATCTCCCCAGTTGGCTCCCACGATGGCAGTGATCATATCGCTTACCTCCCCGCCGTTTCACGGCGTATGCTGTCGTCTTGCGGGCCTGGCTCCGGAGTCGCATCCGGCATGGAGCCGGCATGCGGAGACCCTTTTCAAATGGAAAACGGACATCCCCAAGAACGGGGACATCCGCAGCCCGTATCGATTATATATGCGCCAAAAACCCGTGTCAATGAAAAGCGCGGGATCAGCCGTCCAGCGGCGGGGCAAGTCCGAGCTCTTCCAGCTTGACCCTGGCCATCCCGAGGTCGTTCCATAAATGGATCTTCTCCCGGTTGTTCCGCAGGATGTAGGCCGGATGGAGCGTCGGCAGGATCAGGTAGCCGCTTTTTTCGATCCATTTGCCGCGCGCCTTTGTGATCCCCTCGGTCAGGCCCGTGAAATTGCGGAAGGCCGTCGCTCCCAGAAGCACGATCACCCTGGGTCGGACGAACTTGAACTGCGCGGCCAGCAGCGGCCGGCAGGCGCGCGCTTCCTCCTCGGTCGGCACGCGGTTGCCCGGCGGCCGGCACTTCACAATGTTGGCGATGTGGACCAGGCTGCCGGTCAGGCCGAACGCCTCCAGCCCCAGGTCAAGCAGGCGTCCCGCAGCGCCGACGAACGGCCGTCCCTGACGGTCTTCCTCCGCGCCGGGCCCTTCGCCGATAAACAAAAGCGGAGCCTGTACGCTCCCCCGCCAGACCACGACGTTGGTCCGGGTTTCGGAGAGCGGGCAGGCCCTGCACGCGTCACAGGCGGAAAGGAAGTCGTCCCAGTTCCGGATATCGGCCATGAGGCGTCTTTATCCCTACTTAAGCAGTTTGAACTGGCCGATGACCGGCAGTTCCTTCTCGACGCCGTTGTTCGCGTTGAGGATGCCCATGATCATCAGGGCGAAACCGGCCAGTCCGCCAGCCAGACTGACAATGCCCGGGATGAATCCGCCAATCGGCAGGATACGGAGGATCCAGGTCACCACGGAGACCGCGACTTCGGCAATAAACAGCGTCAGGCCCTGGTTGACATGGAACATGACCCGCTGGTTGTCCTTGTCCGAAAGAAGCCCGATCAGGAACAGGGGTCCGACATATGCCAGTATGGAATAGAGCCGGGTGTTGTCACTTGCCATTTTCGTATCTCCTTAATTTGTCTATTCAAGGCAGCACTGCCTGAATGCCGGTGAAACGGGCGCGGTCTAGAGAATGACGATCGTGACGCCGTCGTTCTGACGACCCCAGTCGGGATCGCTGCGCAATGCCGGAACCATCTCGATCATGGTCCGTCCCGTCTTTTCAAAAGGGGAGAAATATTCGCCCGGGCAAAAGTTTTTGATGCGCCCCTCGTTCTGCGCGATGCGCAGGTAGTGGCGCACAGCCGTACGGATCGAACCGCCGGTGCCGGACGAGCCGTAGCCATGGATAACCTTGACGGATTTGATGCCGGTCCTGCGCAGCGTGGCAAGCTGGAGTTTCAGCTTGGATACCGCGGTGTCGGCCTTGGGCATGCCTTCTTCAAGGTTAAGAATAAACGCAGCCATAATCTCCTCGTCTCTAAACACCACGATCCGCAGTGTCCTCTTCAATTCTATCATAAAAACCTGCAGACGCACGCAACCATGGGACGGGCAGTCCGCCGCCGCAGGTGTTCTGGTATAATCCCGGCATGAGGCTCGATCGTTTTCTCGCCATGTCGGGGTACGGATCCCGTGCGGATGTCCGGCAGTTGATACGCTCCGGCCGCGTCCGTGTGAACGCAGCCGCCGTGTCCGATCCCGGGTTCCGGTTGTCCGATTCCGAACCGCCCGCGGTTACGGTCGACGGGCGCGGTACGGTGTTCCGCCGGTGGATCCATTTGATGCTGCACAAGCCCGCCGGCGTCGTGACGGCGCTCGAAGACGCCCGGCACCCGACCGTCGCGGACTTCATCCCGGAGGGATTCCGCAACCGCGGGGTATCGCCGGTGGGGAGGTTGGACATCGACGTCACCGGCCTGCTCCTGCTGACGAGCGACGGAGTCCTCGGCCATCGCCTGGCGAGTCCCCGCTGGGAAATCGACAAAACCTATCACGTGCTGTACGAGGGTCCTCCGTTCACGGAGGAGGACGTCCGTATTTTCGCCGAGGGGCTCGAACTGGAGGACGGCACGTGCTGCAGGCCCGCCCGTCTCGAACCCGAGGGGAACGAGTCGGCTTTTCTCACGATCCATGAAGGCCGGTTCCATCAGGTCAAGATCATGATGATCGCCAGCGGACGACGTGTCGTCACACTCCGCCGCCTGCAGACAGGTCCGCTGGTTCTGGACGCCGGCCTCGAGCCCGGTGCCTGCCGGGAGCTTACACAAACAGAAACCGCCGCGTTGTACGCGGCGGTCGATCTGGATCCGGACCGGGAAGAGTAGCAATCAGCGCGTCGCGGCCGTGACGGGGCCGGATGTCGCGGATGTCGCATAGGAAGACGCCTCGTTGTTGTACTTCTCCTGGAGCGCGGCATACATGTCCTTGCCCTGGGCCATCAGCGCCTCGTGCTGCCGGAACATCGCCAGGATCAGCGCGTCCGCCTTATCCTGGAACTTGCCGGTGGATCCCAGGCACAGGATGTTGCGGTCGCTGTTCATGCCGAGCCCTTCGACAAGCCAGGTACCGGTTACGTCGAGCCCCATCATGAACGGTTCCCCGTCCGGTTTTCCGTCGGCGTTCAGGATCTGGCCGTACAGTGGTTCGATCTGGTCGAATAAGGCAGGGTCGATCGTCGTCCGCAGCTGTTCATACAGGCCTTCGATCGACCGGAAAATCCCGCTTGCGGAATAAAAGGTGTAGTTGTACCCGTTGGCGATGAACAGGTCGATCGGATTCGCGCCCGAAAGGATGATGGACATCTGCATACGGACGCCGATGTCCATTTGGGACGTGTCCTTTTCACCCAGCGGAAGGAAATCCAGCTGAGGATTGGCCGAGTCGATGTTCTCGCGTATGAACCGGTTCCCCGGGAAGTTGTCGGAAGTGATGTCGTCGTCGAGCACGGCGAAATTCCCGATCACGGCCAGCTGGAAATCCGGTCGTTTGTTTGTGGCGACGGAATAGATCAGGCTCCCGATGACGAAACACGCGATGGCGATGCCGAGAACCGTCCACTTCATATAGTACCAATGGTTCTTCCACTCGAAGAGCGAACGGCCGAACACCACCTTTTTCAGGTTCTCCGGCACGGGTTCCCCAACCGTATCCCGTCCGGTCAGGAGGTTGTAGGCCTGATTGATCCGTTCGTCCCGCGCGGCGTCCGGGCCCTCGACCCTCGACCGACGCGCAAGAACCGTGAAACGCCGCTCGACATCGAAATCCGTGGCGTCTTCTCCCAGACTGAAAATCTCCAGCGCTTCTTCTCTCGTCATATCGAAATAATCCCCCTAAACCCCTGGAATCATCCCCGCCCTTACAGCGGCTTCAAGGTCGGAAACAGCAGCACGTCGCGGATGGAGTACGAATCGGTCAGCAGCATGACCAGGCGGTCGATACCGATGCCCAGTCCGCCTGCCGGCGGCATGCCGTACTCGAGCGAAACACAATAATCTTCGTCGAACAGGTTCGCCTCGTCGTCGCCGGCCTCGCGGCGGCGCGACTGGTCGGCGAAACGCCCGCGCTGGTCGATGGGATCGTTGAGTTCGGAATAGGCGTTGCCGAATTCCCGACCGTCGATGAAGATTTCGAACCGCTCCACCAGGTCCGGCCGGCCGGGCTTGCGCTTGGTCAGCGGGGAGATCTCGATGGGATAGTCGTAGATGAATGTAGGCTGCACCAGGTGTTCCTCGACAAACGCCTCGAAAAACAGGTTGAGCAGCTCGCCTTTGGACATGCCGGCCTTGATCCCCTCGACGTTACGCCCGCGGGCGACCGTCATGGCATCCGCGGCGGACTCCAGCGCATCGAAGTCCACACCGGTGTACTGCTTGACCGCCTCGGTCATGGACAGGCGGCAGAATGGCGGAGTCAGGTCGATCGCCCGGCCCTGATACGTGATCGACATGGTCCCGCAGGCTTCCTGGGCGCACGTGGAAATCAACCGCTCCGAGATCGACATCATGCCGTGGTAGTCGGTATAGGCCTGGTACAGCTCCATCATGGTGAATTCCGGGTTGTGCTTGATGGACAGCCCCTCATTGCGGAAATTCCTCCCGATCTCATACACCCGTTCCAGACCGCCCACCAGCAGGCGCTTCAGGTACAGTTCCGGGGAGATGCGCATGTAGAGGTCGATGTCCAGCGCATTGTGGTGCGTGATGAAAGGACGTGCCGCGGCGCCGCCGGGAATCACGTTGAGCAGCGGGGTCTCGACCTCGAGGAAATCGAGCGCGTCCAATTCCGCGCGCATCCGGCGGATGATCCGGCTGCGCCGCACGAACGTATCGCGCGATCCGGTATTCGTGATCAGGTCGAGGTAGCGCTGGCGGTAACGGGTGTCGGTATCCTTGAGGCCGTGGAACTTTTCCGGGAGTGGCCGCAGCGCCTTGGCCAGGAGCACATAGGAAGTGGTCTTGACCGAGATCTCGCCGCGCTGCGTGCGGAACGCGACGCCGTGAATGCCGACGAGGTCGCCGATGTCCAGCCGCTGCCAGGCGGCATACGGTTCCTCGCCGATCTCGTCGATCTTCGTGAACAACTGGATACGCCCGTCGCGGTCCTGAAGATCGCAGAAACTGACCTTGCCCATGCCGCGCTTGCTCATGATGCGGCCGGCGACGGCTACGTCCGTCCCCTCCAGCCGGTCGAATCCGTCGATGATATCCCGGCTGTGGCAGGTGACATCGAAGACGACCTCGGCAAACGGGTCCCGCCCGGACTCCGCCAGTTCACGCAGTTTCCCCGTGCGGATGGCCATCTGCTCATGCATTCCCTCCATGGCGCCGTCCTGGACCGCATCCATGCGCTGTTCCGCTTCCGGAACCTCTCTTCCGTTCGTATCCATGGTCTCCACCTTTCCTGTTGCCTGAAAAAAGCCGCCGCGCCCGTGTGTCCGGCCGCGGCGGCTGATTGTAACCCTTGCCTGCGCTGCGCGGCGTGTCCTTCGCGGTTACGAAGGTTTGGCGATCTTGACGATCTTGTATTTCATCGTCCCCATCGGCGTCTTGACCTCGACCGACGTGGCCTTTTTCTTGCCCATGATGGCCATGCCGACCGGCGACTCGCTGGAAAGCTTGCCCTCGAGGATGTTCTCCTCCTTGGGGCCGACCAGCGTATAGGTCTCTTCTTCCTTAAAGTCATCGTCGCGGAGCGTGACGATGGAACCGATGGTGACGCGGGTCTTGCTGATGTCGTCATCCTCGATCGCCTTGGCGCTCTTGAGGATGGTTTCCAGCTCCATGATGCGGGCCTCGTTCTCGGCCTGCGAATTCTTGGCATCGTCGTACTCGGAGTTCTCGGACAGGTCGCCAAAGGAACGCGCCTGCCGGATCCGCTCGGCGATTTCCGTGCGGCGGTCGATCTTGCGCTGCTCCAGTTCTTCCTGGAGCCTGCGGATCCCCTCTACCGTCATCTCGTAGAATTTCTGTTCAGCCATTTCCGTCACACCTCAAAGCTTCATGTATAGATCCAATATACGCATTATACGCATTTTCGCCCGGATTTCCATATCGGGCTGTCAGGACCGGATTTCGTTCTCTTTCGTGATGACGTCGTGCGCGCCGCCCTCGACGATGCTGGTGGAGGAGACCTGGACCATTCGCGCCTTGCGCTGCAGTTCGCTGATCGTCAGGGCGCCGCAGGCGCACATGGTCGACCGGACCTTCGCCATGGAGGCGTCCAGGTTGTCCTTGAGACTGCCGGCGTACGGCACATACGAATCCACGCCCTCTTCGAAGGACAGGCCGCCGCCTGTGCCGCTCTCGGTGTAGCGCTGCCAGTTGCGGGCGCGGTTGGAACCCTCGCCCCAGTACTCCTTGACATAGGTTCCGTTGACCATGAGCTTGCGGGTCGGGCTTTCATCGAACCGGGCGAAGTAACGGCCGAGCATGATGAAGTCCGCGCCCATCGCGAGCGCCAGCGTCATGTGGTAGTCCAGCACGATGCCGCCGTCGGAACACACCGGAATGTAGACGCCGGTTTCGGCAAAATACTCGTCGCGGGCGCGGGCGACGTTCTGGACCGCGGTCGCCTGCCCCATTCCGATGCCCTTCTGCTCGCGGGTGATGCAGATGGAGCCGCCGCCGATGCCGACCTTGACGAAGTCCGCGCCGGCGTCCGCCAGATAGCGGAACCCTTCGCGGTCGACCACGTTGCCGCCGCCGACCAGGACGCCGGGCCCGAACGTTTCCTTGATGTAGGTCAGTGTCTCGGCCTGCCAGGCGGAAAATCCGTCGGAGGAGTCGATGCACAGCACGTCGGCGCCGGCCTCGACCAGCGCGGGAACGCGTTCCCTGTAGTCGCGGGTGTTGATTCCGGCCCCGACCACGAGGCGCTTGTGGGCGTCCAGCAGTTCGCTGGGGTTTTCCTTGTGCTCGTCATAGTCCTTACGGAACACCATACCTAACAGGTGGTGGTCCTCGGTCACGATCGGCAGCTGGTTGACCTTGTGCTCCCAGATCAGGTCGTTGGCCTCGGATAGCGAGATCCCTTCCCTGCCGACGACCAGCTTTTCATACGGGGTCATGAAATCGCTCACCGGCGTATCCTGGGACGTACGGGTGATGCGGTAGTCCTTGCTTGTCACGATGCCCAGGAGAAGTCCGGTGGGGGACCCGTCATGGGTGACCGCGACCGTCGAGTGTCCCGTCTTTTCCTTGAGCCGGAGCAGATCCGCCAAGGTGGCTTCCGGCATGAGGTTGGAATCGGATGTCACGATGCCGGCCTTGTATTTCTTGACCCTGCTGATCATCGCGACCTGGTTCTCGATGGACTGCGACCCGTAGATGAAGGAAAGGCCGCCGAGCCGGGAGAGCGCGATGGCCATGCCGTCATCGGACACGGCCTGCATGATCGCGGACACCACGGGCAGGTTGATGGTCAGGGGGCTCTCTTCTTCCCCTTTCCGGTAACGGACCAGCGCGGTGCCGAGCCGGACACGCTCCGGAACGCAATCCTTTCCGGTAAGGTTGGGAACCAGCAGATACTCACTGAACGTCCGGGACTCCTGGGAGAAATAGTAGGCCATGTCAACTCTCCTTTCTTTTTAAAGGGTATGAGTCGTTCGGGCCGCAGCGGCGACCGCCGCCTTGACCAGTGCAGCGAAAAGCGGATGCGGGCGATTGGGTCGCGACTTGAACTCGGGATGGGCGATCGTTCCGACAAACCAGGGGTGGCCGGCGAGCTCGATGATGTCCACGCGATCGCCGTCCTGGCCGTCTGTGCCGGAAAAGACCAGACCGCAGTCCTCGAGTTCCTTTCGGAACCGATTGTCGAACTCCCATCGATGGTGATGGCGTTCGGATATGCGGGAGGATTCGTAGGCGTCGGCGGCACGCGAGCCGGGCAGGATGTCACAGGAATAGGCGCCGCGGCGCATGTGCTTCTCGTCGATGACGGCCGTCGCGCCGGCGATGCCGCCTCCGTTGGCGCTGTTGAACCCGCCGTCCGGCGCCGGACGCGCCGGCTCCCCGTTGGGCGGGAGATAGAACAGGGGACGGCACTCGTTCTCGCATTCGCCGGTATGCGCGTCGCAGATGCCGGCGACACTGCGGGCGAACTCGACCACCGCCATCTGCATGCCGAGCCCGATGCCGAGGAATGGAATGCCGTGCTTCCGGGCGTAACCCGCCGCCTGGACCATGCCCTCCATCCCGCGGGGGCCGAACCCGCCGGGGACGATGATGGCGGCACAACCGGCCAGCAGGGCTTCCGGCTCGCCGCGCTCGAGGTCTTCGGCGTTGACCCAGCGCACGTCGATCTCGGAGTCGAAGGCGATGCCGGCGTGCGTGAGCGCCTCCGTCACGCTGAGATAGGCGTCGCGCAGGATGACGTACTTGCCGACCAGCGCGACGGGGATCTTGCGGGCTGTGCCGCGGTAGCGCTCGACCAGGGTCTCCCAGTCGGCCAGGTCGGGCTTGGCGTCCCCGGCGATCCCGAGCTTTTTGCACACGACATTGCCGAGC
>CAZNGQ010000089.1:0-9983 GCA_964572095.1 uncultured Oscillospiraceae bacterium | reverse complement strand
TCGGTCATGGGCTTCGACGGACTGGATGTGGAGAACGAGTTCTTCTCCATGTTTTCGCACCTGACCACCGTGCACCAGCCGATCCGCGCGATCGGAGCAAAGGCGGTCGACACGGTCATGAAGATGATCAAGGACAAGGCGGCCGGCAACGTGCGGAACTATACCTGCATGCTGCCGACCGAAATCCTGGAGCGCGGCTCCTGCCGGCGGATCGATTGACACCGGCGGAGTGTGGCGCCCTGACCAATCCGGTTGTAGGCCTTCACGGGCTTGCGATAATTATACTTGGGAGGAAATGACATGAGAAAATGGCTGTCTCTGTTGCTCGCCTCGCTGATGATCCTCACGGTCGGCTTGACGGCCGCCGGGTGCGACAAGCAGGGCGCGGGTGAGAAAATCACCCTCGACTTCTGGCACATCCACACGTCCGACACCCGCAAGATCCCCATCCAGGAGGCTGTCCAGCGCTTCATGGATGCAAATCCGGGCGTTACGGTCAACATCCAGATCCTGGAGAACGATCCGTACAAGACCAAGCTCAAGACCGTGACCGGCGACGAGTTCCCCGACGTCTTCCATTCGTGGGGCGGCGGCTGGCTCAAGTCGTTCATCGACGCGGGCATGGTCGCGGACATCTCCACGACCGCCAACGCCAGCAAAGACAAGATCAGCGAAGGCGCGTTCAACCTGAATGTGTTCGACGGCAAGACCTACGGCATGCCGCTGTTCCCGTCGTCCACCATCCTGTACTACAACAAGGCCATCTTCGCCGACAACAAGCTCGAAGTTCCCAAAACATTTGATGAGCTTACCGCTGTCTGCGACAAGCTGATCAAGGCGGACGTCATCCCGTTCGCGCTTGGCAACAAGAGCATGTGGCCCGGAGCGCAGCATTTCGTCATGCTCTCCATGCGCCTCGGCGGCCCTGACATCTTCCAGAAAGCCATCAATGGCGAAGTCCCCTTCACCGATCCGACCTTCATCAAGGCCGGCGAGATGCTGACGGACATGGTCAAGAAGGGCTATTATCCCGAAGGCGTCAACGGCATCAACTACGACACCGGCGGATCGCGCGCCATGTTCTACAAGGGACAGTGCGCCATGATCCTCCAGACCAGCGGATTCCTTGCCAGCTGCAGATCCGAAGATCCGGACTTCTACGCGAACAAGCTCGGCGTCGCCCTATATCCTTCGATCGAAGGCGGTAAAGGCAAATCCACCGATATCCTTGGCGGCGAGAACGCCCTGAGCGTCTCCGCCAGCAGCAAGAATATCGCCATGGCTTCCAAGCTCGTCGCCTTCCTGGCCACGGACACCACCCTGCAGAAGGCACTGGTCGCCAACGGTTCGCTGACCGCCCTCAAGGGCGTCGAAGCGACGGACGCGCTCATCAAGCAGGCCATGGACCAGCTTGCGAACGCATCCTACCAGCAGAACTTCATCGACCAGACCCTGACGCCGGAACTGGCCGAGATCCACAAATCCACCACTCAGGGACTGTTCGGCGAAACGACGACAGCGGCGGAAGCCGCCAAGACGATGCAGGACGCCTACGACGCGGCAAAGAAATGATCTGATCCGCGCCCGACCCTGAAGAAACTCCAGACACTCCGCGAGACCATGCCGGCAGGGTTGCCTGCCGGCATGGCCTTCCGGGAATCCGGCCAGTCCATCCTGTCCCACTCGCTGAGAGCGAGGAAGGTGAACCATGAATAAAAAGACACTCCAGACCGGTGCCGTTCTAAAACGCGGCCGGATCGAGGCCCGCACCGCGCTCCTGTTTATCATCCCCGCGCTTCTTGTGTACGGGGTTTACAGCATCTTCGGCATATTCCGCACGATCTTCTACAGCACGCTGCACTGGAGCGGAATCGGACCCGCCTCCGCCGCTGAATCCGCCGGACTGGACAATTATGCCAGGCTGATCGGCGACCCGACGTTCTGGCACGCGCTCCAGAACAACCTGCTGCTGGTCGTCGTTTCCGTATCCGTCCAGCTGGGACTCGGCATGGTGCTGGCATTGATCATCAACTCCTCCATCAAGGGCGCCAAGCTTTTCCGAACGGTCTACTTCATGCCCATGCTGCTTTCCACTGTTGCGACCGGTATCCTGTGGCAGCTGATGTTCGACCCCTATACCGGCCTGTTCAACGGCATCCTCAAGGTTTTAAGCCCTGACAAGAAGCTGTCCTGGCTGGGTTCGGAAAGCGTCGTCATGTTTGCGGTGCTTTTCGTCATCTGCTGGCAGTACACACCGCAGTACATGATCCTGCTTCGCGCCGGTATGACGACGATCTCGGACGACATCTACGAAGCCGCCACCATCGACGGCGCATCCAAATCCCAGCAGTTCTGGAAAGTGACGCTGCCGTTGCTGTCCGGTACGCTGAAAACATCCGCGGTTCTGTCCATCGTCGGCTCGCTCAAGTACTTCGACCTGATCTGGGTCATGACCGGAGGCGGCCCCAACGGGTACTCCGAACTGATGGCCACCTACATGTACAAGCAGGCTTTCAATCGTGAAAACATGGGTTATGCCAGCGCGATCGCCGCTGTCATGGTTTTGATATCCCTGGTGGTCGTCGGCGTTTTCCAACGCATGACCCGTTCCAGGGAATCCCAGTGAAAGGAGGACCGACAGCGTGAAAATCATCAAGCGCTCCGCCCTGTACCTTGTGTCGACCGGGTTTCTTGTAACCTTCGGTTTTCCTTTTATCCTGACGCTGCTGATGTCGTTCAAGTCGCAGGCCGAGTATATGAAGGGGAACTACTGGGGTTTCCCGGTTAAGATCTTTTTAAAGAACTACGAAAAAGTCCTGTTGTCCGATTTCAACCATTATTTCGCCAACAGCCTTTTCGTCGCTACGATTTCGGTAACGCTGACGATCCTGCTGGGCTCCATGGCCGGGTACGCCTTTGCCAAAATCAAGTTCCGCTTCAGTGGCGCGTTGCTCCTGCTGTTCCTGGTCGGCATGATGATTCCGGTCCACACCACCCTGATTCCGGTCTACCAGCTGACCAAGGCAATGAAGCTGACCGACAACCTGGTCGGCCTGATCGGGCCGTATGTCAGTTTCGGCTTGCCGGTCGCCATTTTCATCCTCAGCACGTTTTTCAGGGAAGTGCCGGACAGCATCAAGGAGTCGGCGACCATCGACGGCGCGTCTCCGTTCCGGGTCTACTGGAGCATCATGATGCCGTTGTCGGTGCCTGCGATCTCCACGGTCGCCATCTACAATTTCCTGGTCTACTGGAATGAATTCATCTATTCCCTCACGATGATCAACAGCACCACAAAGAAGACGCTGCCGCTTGGAATTCGCGAATTCTACGGTTCTGAAACCATCAATATTCCCGCGGTGCTGACGGCGGTCTTCGTCGGTTCGCTTCCGGTCATCATCTTCTACCTGTTCGCGCAGGAAAAAGTCATCGGAGGATTGTCGGCCGGCGCAGTCAAGGGGTGATCCCCCCGGATGGACGAATCCCCTCATGATATCGAAAGACTTGAGAACCCGGTATGCCCTGGATGGCATGCCGGGTTTTCAGACTCCCGCTTTTGACAGCACCTCTCCGATCCGACCGGTGATGCGCAGATTTGCCCGATCGTCCCCGGAGGTCGCGCTTTCGTTGATCATGATAAAGCGGTTGCCTTTGTAGAAATCAACAAGGCCGGCTGCGGGATAGACGGAGAGCGAAGTCCCTCCCACGATCAGCACATCCGCATGGCTGATGGCTTGAATGGCGGACCGGATGGCCTCCTGGGACAGGTCTTCGCCATACAGAACCACATCCGGGCGAATGATGCCGCCGCATCCGCAGCGGGGAATCCCGTCCGTGTCCTGTGCCGCCTGAGCAGCGTCCAGAGGAAAATTCCGACCGCAGTCGACACAGTAGTTGCGGTGAATCGATCCATGCAGTTCGATGACCTTGCGGCTTCCGGCTTTCTGGTGCAGTCCGTCGATGTTCTGTGTTACGATGGCGCGCAACCGGCCCTCCTTTTCCAGACGGGAGAGGATCCAATGGGCGGGATTCGGTTCCGCTGACAGGAACACGATCTTTTCCCGGTAGAAAGAGAAAAAGCGGTCCGGGTACTTGTTGAAATAGGGGGCGCTCAGGATTGTTTCCGGGGA
The DNA here is from genome assembly GCA_964572095.1 of uncultured Oscillospiraceae bacterium. Taxonomy (GTDB): domain Bacteria; phylum Bacillota; class Clostridia; order Saccharofermentanales; family UBA5734; genus JAAYKS01. The sequence goes on along the minus strand of CAZNGQ010000089.1, from coordinate 5,853 downwards.
TACATCAAAGGGACGGGCGCTCCCGTCCGCCGTGTAAAGTCCTCCCGCTCCGCGAAAATCCGGTATTCCGCTTTCCGTCGAGACCCCCGCCCCTCCGAAAAACACGATGTTGTCGCTGCTCGTGACCCATCGCTTTAGTATTCGGAGATCGTTTTTACCAAACCATTGGTCCATATCCGTATTGTACTCCGTGCCGCGACCGTTCCGGCTAGACGATTATCCCGGCCGCTCCGTCGTGATGAACAGTCTGCCTTTTCGGGATTGCCCGCCAACCTCGGTCAGGACCGCCTTCCCGGAACCGCGCAGGGTGATGCGGTCTCCTTGCCTGAGAATCCGGTCGGGATCCGTACATATCACCCAGTTGACCTGCACGTCGCCCTTGCGGATGTGTTCGGCCATATCGGAACGGTTCAGGTGAAAGGCGTGGGCCGCTACCGAGTCCAGGCGCAGGGAGGCGACGGTGCCGGTCGTCAGGACGCCGCCGGTCCCGGATACGGGCAACGGGGACTCCCCGGGCGGCAGCTCCCGCCATTTGACGGGATAGCGTCCGATCCTCTCCATGAACTGCTGCAGCAGTCCAGGAACGGAAGGATCCATCACGATCCAGGCGCGGGCGCTCGCGGGGTCGATATGGATATCCCCGACGAAGTCCCTGCGGATGCCGGCCGACAGGATGGCACCCAGGATGTCCCGATGGCCCGGGCCTTCTCCCGGACTGGCGGATGCGGTGATTTCAACGACGCGAAACCCGGACTCCGGATCGATGGATCGAAGCGGATCGCCGTCCTCGGCGGGATAGGGGAGGAAGTAAATCCGGCGACGTTCGGCATCGGGGGTGCCGCCATATAGATAGTAGCCAGCCGTATCGGCTCCTGCCGGCAGCCAGCCTGCCCGCTTCGCCACGACAATGGCGTCCGCCTGTTCCGCCGGCGTCAGAAAGCGGGAACAGACCAGTCGGTCCTGGCGTTCCGCCATGCCGATCAGGTCCAGGATCCTGCGGGAGAAAAGAGCGTCGGTGTTTTCCATGCGTGTGTCTGCTTTCTGGTTTTGAATCGGTTGAACTGGATGTATTCTACCGGATATCCACGCATCCTGTATTTATAAAAGGGAAAAGGCATAAGCTCCCCATATTGGGAAGCCATGCCTTTTTGGTGCTCGCGACCGGATTCGAACCGGTACGGTTTCCCAGCGGATTTTAAGTCCGCGGCGTCTGCCATTCCGCCACGCGAGCAAATGAACCGGACAAGAGGAACGTTTTAGCACAACTTATCTTATCTTGAAGCCGTTGGATTCGGCAAGCGGCTTTCGAAACGGACTGGCCGTGGGTCATGCTAACGTCTGATTGACGGATTCCTCGATGAACTGGTTCAAATACAAGTCGTGATAGTGCCCCCTCTTCAACATCAGCTCACGATGGGTGCCGTCTTCGATGATCCTGCCGCCGGACACCACCAGAATGCGGTCTGCACTGCGGACCGTCGAAAGGCGGTGGGCGATAACGAAGGAGGTGCGGTCTTTTAAAACCTGCACAATGGCGTGCTGGACAAGCTGCTCTGTTTCGGTGTCGACCGAGGAAGTCGCTTCGTCGAGCACAAAGATCCGCGGATCCGCCAGGATCGCCCGGGCAAAGGAAACCAGCTGCTTTTCGCCGGTCGACAGCCGGTTGCCGCCTTCGCCGACCTGCGTATCGTATCCGTTCTCGGTCTTCAGGATGAAGTCATGGGCGGAGACCATGCGCGCCGCGTTCTCCAGCTCCTCGTCCGTCGCATCCAACCGCCCGTACCGGATGTTCTCGGCGATGGTGCCGCTGAACAGGTGCGGGGTCTGCAGCACATAGCCCAAATGTGAGTAAAGCCATTGCATCGGCAGGGAAGTGTAGTCCCTGCCGTCGATCAGGATCCGGCCCGACGTCGGTTCGTAGAACCGGCAGATCAAGTTGACGATTGTGCTTTTCCCGGCGCCGGTTTCCCCGACCAGCGCAATGACCTGGCCAGCTGAGACGTCGAGGTTGAATTTCTCGAGGATGATCTCTTCGCCGCCGTAGGTAAATGACACATCCTGGAACGACACGTTTCCCTGGATTTCCGGCCAGGGCTCCGTGCCCTCCCCGTCTTTGCGGCCGTATTGCCGGACCACATCGTCCTGGTCCAGGATCTTGGGCTCTTCCGCCAGCAGCATCATGACACGCTCCGCCGCGGCCTGGGCCGACTGCATCTCCGCGATGAGACGGGAGATGTTGCGGATCGGCTCGAAAAAGCGCTGGACATACGAAATGAAGACGTACAGCGTACCGATCAGGATCACGCTGTCGATGACCATGTTGCCGCCCCGCCAGAGAACCAGCGCGACGCCGATCGAGCCAAGGAGCGAGACAACCGGCAGATACAGCGCGGACAGGACTGCGGCCCGGACCGAAGACCGGTACATGCCGCTCGTCAGTTCCGTGAATTCCTCGAGGTTCTTCTCCTCGCGGCGCATGGTCTTGCTTGTCTTTGCGCCCATGATGCCCTCGTTGAACCCGCTTGTGATCTTGGAATTCTGCTTGCGGATCTCGCGGTGCGACCGGAGCAGCCTCTTCTGGAAATACATGCTGACAAGGGCCAGCGGGGGAACCACGGCCAGCGCGATCAGCGCCAGCCGCCAATCCAGGAGGAACATGGCGCCGGTGATGAAAAACAGGGTGCCGATGGCCCAGGCGATGTCCGTCAGGCCCCACGCGATGATTTCGCTCAGACGGCCGGTGTCGGAAACCATGCGGGCCATGATCCAGCCGACCGGCGTGCGGTCGTAATAAGAGAAGGACAGATCCTGCAGCTTGTCGAAACCGGCCTTGCGGATTTCGTAGGACAGGTGGATTTCCACGTTGCCGGCGTACTTGATGAACAGCCGGATCATGACCGCCTGCCCCAGGATGACAGCAAAGAAGATGCCGCAATACACCGGCAGGGTGCCCAGGTCTCCGGTCCGGATGAACTGGTTGATCGCATACCGGGTCAGCAGCGGTGTGGAGCTTTCGAGCACGGCCAGCGTGACCAGGCTGATGAACAGCCCCACCAGAAGAGGCCGGCAGCCGCGGGTGAACCCGAGCAGCCGTTTCCACAGGCTGGCGTCAAATTTTTCAGAAAAGTCCTTTTCTTCGAGGCGTGCGTCCACGCTCATAGGTTCCCCTCCTGTTCTTCGACGTCCGACAGCGCGTTCTGGATTTCGTATACCCGCCGGTACAGGCCCGGTTGAGACAGCAGTTCGCTGTGGGAGCCCTGCTGCGTGATTCGGCCGTCCTCCACGACCAGGATCCGGTCGGCTTCGGCCAGCGTGGCGATCCGGTGCGAGATGATGAACGTGGTGGCCCGCCTGCGCCGTCCAGCCAGTTCGGAACGGATGTGCGCGTCGGTTTCCGTGTCGACGGCGCTCAGGGAGTCGTCGAACACCAGGATCGGGCACTCGCGGATCAGCGTGCGCGCAATCGTGACACGCTGCTTCTGTCCGCCGGACAGGGTGACGCCGCGCTCCCCGACCATGGTCTGGTATCCTTCCTCGAACGACAGGATGTCGTCGTGGATCGCCGCGGTGCGCGATACGTCGAACACCATCTCGTCCGGGGCTTCCGGACGGGGCATGCGTATGTTTTCCAGCAGGGTCCGGGAGAAGACGAACGGTTCCTGCAGTACAAAGCCGACATTGCGCCGCATGCTCCTGCGGGAGATCCCCAGGATGTCCCTGCCGTCGATCAACAGTCGGCCGCCGGCCGGATCGTACAGGCGCTGGAGCAGGTACATGATCGTGGACTTGCCCGACCCGGTCGGGCCGAGCACGCCGATCGTCTCGCCGGGCTCCACCTGAAAGCTGATGTCGTGCAGGATGTCGCGGTCGTTGCCCTTGTACGCGAACGACACGTGGTCGAACTCAATCCGGCCGGTCGCCTCCACATCCGAAAGCCCGTCGTCGGACGGCTCGGCCGCGGTGTCCATGATCTCCTGCAGGCGGCCAAATGAGATCTGCATGCGCCCCATGTCGGACAGCATGCGCGCCAGGCCGCGCAGCGGGTACAGAAGCATCTCCGTGTATCCGGTGAACACGATCATCATGCCCAGCGTGATCTTTGCGTCGATGACGAACAGGACGCCGACGACCGTCGTGATTCCGATCTGCAGCAGGCAGATGAAATCGGAGTACATCCAGAAATTGGACATGAGCCGGATGAACTCGATGCCGCAACGGCGCAGGATCTGGTTCTTGCCCTCGAATTTGCCCCGTTCGTGGTCCTGGCGGGCGAACGCCTTCACCACTCGGATGCCGGTGAGGCTTTCCTGCAGCATCGTGGACAGGTCGCCCTCGGCTTCGTCCCACTTCTGCGCCGCAACGAGCTGCTTTTTGAAGTAGAACAGGGAAGAGACAAAGATGAAAGGCGTGCTGGCCATGCTGATCAGCGCCATGCGGACGTCCAGCAGCAGCATGAAAACGATGGAGGCGACGACAAGGCACAGGCAGCGGATGATCTCGTAGATCTGCCCGTTCGTGAATCGCCGGACCGTATCCACATCCGACGTGCAGCGCTGGACGAGGTCGCCGGTTTCCGCCGTGGCGTGATAGGCGAACGGCAGGCTCTGGATATGGCGGTACAGCATGCCGCGCATGGTCCGCGCGCCGGACTCCGCCACCTGGGAGCTCAGCCGGCCTTTCAGGAAACCGAGACCGCCGTCGAAGACGTGGATGCCGACGATGACCAGCCCGAGGATCCAGATGTTCCGCAGGAAGAAGTCACGGCCCCCCGCTCCGTCGAAAAGGCGCAGGAGAACCGGCGGCAGGGCGGGGGCGCGGCCGTCGAGAACGGTGTCGACGATAAACCGGAACACCAGGGGCGTCAGCAGCGAAAGCGCCGCCCCGGCAACTGTGAACAGCGTTGCGGCGGAAAAGCGGACCCCTTCGCCCCGGTAAAACCGTGCCAGATTTTTCAACCGGAAAACGGGTTTCCGGTTGTCTGCATTCTCCATTCCAGACCTCCAAGTCAAAATAAAGCCGTCGATGCAATAGACAGAAAAACATTGTAGCACTCCATTCATTTTTTTGGAATGCGGCGGACTATGCTAAAATGTTGGCATGTCAGGCGCCGGGCATGTTTTTACAGCCATTCGGCGCTCAGGTAAGGGAGGGCGACATGGCTTCGATACTCGTCACCGGAGGAGCCGGCTACATCGGCAGCCACACCTGCGTCGAGCTGCTGGGCGAGGGGCACCGGGTCGTCATCCTCGACCATCTGGGCAACAGCAGCCCGCTGGTTCCGGACCGGATTCACGAACTTGCCGGGCGGAGCCCGGAGTTCATCCGGGGGGATGTCCGCGACCGCGAACTCCTGCGCGGCGTGTTCGCGACGGGAATCGACGCGGTCATCCATTTTGCGGGATGGAAAGCGGTCGGCGAATCGGTTGCACTCCCTCTTAAGTACTATACGAACAACCTTGACAGCACGTTGGCGCTCTGCGGGGAAATGGAGCGCGCCGGCGTCAAGCGTATGGTCTTCAGCTCCTCCGCGACGGTCTACAGGACCTCGGCCGACATGCCCGTCCGGGAGGACTCGCCTTTATGGTGCGAAAGCCCATACGGCTGGACCAAGTTCATGAACGAGCAGATCCTGCGCGACATCGGCCAAGCCGATCCGGACTGGTCGATCCTGCTCCTTCGGTATTTCAACCCGGTCGGTGCGCATCCGTCCGGCCGGATCGGCGAGGATCCCGACGGGATACCGAACAATCTCGTGCCCTATATCACGCAGGTCGCGGTCGGCCGGCTCGACCGGCTGACCGTGCACGGCGACGACTATCCCACTCCGGACGGCACCTGCATCCGGGACTACAT
>CAZNGQ010000088.1:0-10114 GCA_964572095.1 uncultured Oscillospiraceae bacterium | reverse complement strand
GAAGTAGCGGCCGGCCGCGCACGCGGACCGGCGAGTCGGAAAACCGCACACGACACGGCCGGGTTGCTCCGCAAGGCGCCCCGGCCGTTTCCGTTTTCCATACGGGAGGATCGAAACGGCAAAGACTGGTTGACAGGCCATACGGGAGTCAGGTATACTCTGAAAGAATTTAGTGCTTTATCACTTTACCACGGTAAAGCACAGAAGCACAGCGGACCCGGAGGTGCAATATGAAATCATGGCGGTTCCACACGCCGGACGGCGTGGCTGACATCCTTCCGGATGACTGCGCCAGGAAACGCGACATCGAGGCCGGCATCCGGAAACTGTTCCGGTCACGCGGGTATCGGGAGATCCAGACCCCCGGGATCGAGTTCTACGACGTCTACGCGGCGGGGAACGGGTTTGTGCCGCAGGAGAACCTGTTCAAGTTCCTGGACGGGCAGGGTAGGATTCTCTGCCTGCGATACGACGGTACCGTGCCGGCAGCCCGCTGCGCCGCGACCAACCTGCGCGACGAGCCGTTGCCGCTCCGGCTGTGCTACATCGGGGACATGTACCGCTACAACGAGTCCGGCGGCGGGCGGCAATGCGAGTTCACCCAGGCCGGGGCCGAAATCCTGGGCGCGGACACGCCGGAAGCCGATGCGGAGATCCTGGGAACCGCCATCACCGCGACGCTGGAGGCCGGCATCCGCGACTTGCAGGTATCGATCGGACAGGTCGCCTTTTTCCAGGGGCTGTGCCGCGAGTGGGGGCTGGACGAAGAGACGGAGGCCCTGCTGCCCGCGCTGATCGACAGCAAGCAACTGGTCGCCCTCGAGGACCTCTGCCGGACGCGCGGCCTGCCCGAGAACGCCCGCCAGGCGCTGCTCAAGATGCCTTCCCTACAGGGAACCTACGACGTGCTGGACCAGCTCGAGCCGCTTGCCGGCAATCCGCAGTCGCTGGCCGCGCTGTCCAACCTGCGCGCCATCCTGACCCTGCTCGAGGCCGACGGCCTGCTTGGATGCGTTTCCGTGGACATGGGCATGCTCCAGGACCTCCATTACTACTCCGGAGCGATCTTCAAGGGATTCACCTACGGCATCGGCTTTCCGCTGTTTGCCGGCGGCCGATACAACCACGTGGCGCCCGCGTTCGGTGCCGAACTGTCCGCGACGGGGTTCTCGCTGGGCGTGAACATGGTGCAGACCTCCCAGCGGCGCAGGGGGGACCGGCTGCCCTCCATCACGGCCGACCTGCTGGTCGGATATGCCCCGGGCGGCCGATCGGCAGCCGGACGCATCATCGCCGAGCTTCGCGTGCAGGGGTTGCGCGTCGAGCTGGACTGTTGCGGCTGCGACCGTGCCGGGCTGTCCGCGCAAGCCGCCGTCCGCCGGATCCCCACCGTCCTTTTCGTCAATGAGAACGGATCCGCGGAGACCCTGCCGGCATCCGCAGCAACGGGAGGCTGACCATGGACTACATCACGATCGCGCTGCCCAAAGGCCGCCTGGCCGACCAGACCCTCGACCTGCTGGACGCCGCCGGCTACGACTGCTCCGCCGCACGCGATTCCTCCCGCCGGCTGATCCTGGAGGACCCGGCCGCAGGTCTGCGTTTCATTCTGGCCAAGCCGGCCGACGTCCCGACCTATGTGGACTACGGCGCGGCGGACATCGGGGTCGTCGGAAAGGACACCCTGCTGGAGGAGGGCCGGAGGCTGTACGAGGTCCTGGACCTCGGGTTCGGCCAATGCCGGCTTTGCGTCTGCGGGTATCCCTGGATGAAGGACAAGCTTCATACGCTGCCCAATAAACGCGTCGCCACGAAATATCCGGCAGTCGCCCGGCACTATTTCGAGACGGTCCGGCGGGAAAGCGTGGAGATCATCAAGCTCAACGGCTCGGTGGAACTCGCGCCGCTGACGGGCCTCGCGGAAGTGATCGTCGACATCGTGGAAAGCGGGCGCACCCTCCGGGAGAACGGACTCGACGTTCTGGAACCCATCGTGGACATCAGCGCGCGGATGGTGGTGAACCGGGTCAGCATGAAGATGAAGGCGTCGCGGATCAACGCGATGATCGCCGCGGTCCGTGACGTGCTGGACAGGCGGAAAGAGGAGAAGAACGGAGGGAACGGCGATGAACCCCTATGAAGTCCGCATCATCAGCGCAGGTACGGAAGATATCGCGGATATCGCGGAACAGCTCGGTTTACGCGGCAAGATGGAGATCCGTCAGGTTGCCGAATCCGTCGAGGAGATCCTTCAATCCGTCCGGAAACGCGGTGACGAGGCGGTCTCGCACTGGACGGACAAGTTCGACCATGTGACAATCCCCGCGGCACGTTTCCGTGTCAGCGAGGCGGAGATCGACCTGGCTGTCGCATCCGTTGACCCTGACGTCATCGAATCCCTCCGCCGCGCCGCGGTCAATATCCTGGCTTTCCACCGTGAAAACCTGCCGTCCGGCTTTCAGCGGGACGACGGCGCCGGGGCGGTCACCGGCCAGATGGTCCGGCCACTCGACGTCGCGGGGGTCTATGTGCCCGGCGGAACGGCGCCGCTGCCGTCTTCCGTGCTCATGAACGTGCTGCCCGCCAAGGCGGCCGGCGTTCGCCGCGTGGTCCTGTGCACTCCGCCCTCCAGGGACGGGACGGTCCATCCTGCCATTCTGGCCGCCGCGCGTGTCGCCGGCGCCGACGAGATCTACCGGATCGGCGGCGCCCAGGCGATCGCCGCGATGGCATACGGCACGGCGACCGTTCCCCGGGTCGACAAGATCTGCGGACCCGGCAATATCTACGTGAATACCGCCAAGCGGATGGTCTACGGCCAGGTGGACATCGACCTGTTCGCCGGCCCGAGCGAGATCCTGGTGATCGCCGACGAGTCCGCCGACCCGGACTGCCTCGCGGCCGACATGCTTTCGCAGGCGGAGCACGACGTGCTGGCCTCGGCCATCCTGGTCACCACCTCCGCCGCCCTGGCGGACCGGACCGCGGAGTGCATCCGCGTGCGGGCCGGGAAACTGCCGCGCCGGGACATCGTCGAGCGTTCGCTCGCCGACTATGCCGCGATCCTCGTCGTCCCAAGCCTGGATACGGCGCTGGAGATCGCCAACGCCCTTGCCCCGGAGCACCTGGAAATCGTCACGGCGGATCCGCAAGCTCTCCTGCCGCGTGTGCGGAACGCCGGCGCGGTGTTCCTCGGCGCCTACAGCCCCGAACCGCTGGGCGACTACTTCGCCGGACCCAATCATGTGCTGCCCACCAGCGGCACCGCCCGCTTTTTCTCTCCTCTCGGCGCATCCGACTTTTTCAAGAGGATCAACATCGTCAACTACACCCGCGAGGCGCTTTCGGCCTGCCGTTCGGATGTCGAGCGGCTTGCGGAAGCGGAGGGGCTGACGGCGCACGCCGAGGCCATCCGCGCGAGGTTTCCGCGCGACTGACGCCGCGTGACACAGGAAGGACGGACTTATGAACCGGCTATGGAACAAGCGGACACGCCGCATCCTGCCCTATGTGCCCGGCGAACAGCCAAGAGGGCAGAAACTGATCAAGCTCAATACAAACGAGTGCCCCTATCCGCCGTCCCCGGCGGTGGACCGCGCGATCCGCGGCATGGATCCGGCCGTGTTGCGGCTGTATCCGGACCCGGTGTCCCTGCAGCTGCGCGAGGCGCTGTCGGCGTACTACGGCCTGCCGACCGAGCGGATTTTTGTCGGGAACGGATCGGACGAGGTGCTGGCCATTGCGTTCCAGGCTTTCTTCGAATCCGCGCCGGAGGGCAGGCCCATCGCTTTTCCGGACATCACCTACAGCTTCTATCCGGTCTATGCCGACCTGTACGACATCCCGTTCCGCACGGTTCCGCTGGACGATACGTTCGGCGTTCCGATCGAAGCGCTGGCGGCTCCGTCGGGCGGGGTTGTCCTCGCGAACCCCAACGCTCCCACCGGCCGCGCCATATCGCGGGACGAGGTGGAACGCCTGGTGGCTGCGGATCCGGACCGGGTCGTCATCATCGACGAGGCCTACGTGGATTTCGGCGGCGAGTCGGCCCTGCCGCTGCTGGAAACGTACGACAACCTGCTCGTCGTCATGACTTTCTCCAAATCCCGGGCCCTCGCCGGCGCGCGGCTGGGATTCGCGCTGGGATCCCGCACGTTGATCGAGGGATTGGAGCGGGTGCGTGACTCGTTTAATTCCTACCCGGTCGACCGCGTCGCCGAGACCGCCGGCGTGGCGGCCCTGAGCGACGGGGAATGGTTCGAGACCAACCGGATCCGGATCATCGCGACCCGCGAAAAGACCGCCGCCCGCCTGCGTGATCTCGGTTTCGACGTGGTGCCCTCGGCGGCCAACTTCCTGTTCGCCGGCCTGCCCGGCGTACCCGCGCGTGTCCTGTACACCGCGCTCCGGGAACAAGGTATACTGGTAAGGTACTTCGAGAAACCCCGTATCGACGGGTATCTCCGCATCACAATCGGATCCCCGGAGAACATGGACGCGCTGTGCGAAGCCCTGACCGGAATCACCGCCGGCCTGGCGAATCCGGCACAGACGCAGAAAACGGAAGAGTGAGGATCGATATGGCACGCAAGGCCCAATGGGAACGCACCACCCGTGAAACCCGCATCCAGGCGGCGATCAACCTGGACGGCGAGGGACGCTGCGACGCCGCGACCGGCATCGGGTTCTTCGACCACATGCTGGACCTGCTGGCCCGCCACTCCCTGATCGACATCGAGCTTCACGCACAGGGTGACCTCGAAGTCGACGCCCACCATACGGTCGAGGATGCCGGCATCGTCCTGGGCAAACTGCTCGCCCAGGCGCTCGGGGACAAGGAGGGCATCCGCCGGTACGGCAGCGCCTCGATCCCGATGGACGAGACGCTCGCCAGCGCGGCGGTCGACCTTTCCGGCCGCCCGTTCTTCAAAATCGACGCCGCTTTCTCCGGTGACCGGGTAGGTGGATTCGACACCGGGCTGACCGAGGAGTTTTTCCGGTCCATGGCGTTCAACGCCGGCATCACGCTTCATGTCGGGTGCGTCGGCGCCAGCAACGACCACCACGCGATCGAAGCCATCTTCAAGGCCGTCGCCCGCGCGCTGCGCGACGCCTGCGAGCCGGATCCGCGGCGCAAAGGCGTACCATCCACAAAGGGAGTTCTGTAAGCCGCATAGATAACGAATCAGGAGGTATCCCATGTCAGAATTGATGCGCGACACCGCGTTCCTCGGCCGGCCGGTCCTGGCCAAAGGCAAGATCCGTGAAATGTACGATCTCGGCGATTCCCTGCTCATGATCGTGACCGACCGCATTTCGGCTTTCGACGTCGTCTTTGACGAACTCATCCCGGACAAGGGCGTCATTCTCAACAGCATCTCCTCGTTCTGGTTCGAGCAGACCGCCGGAATCATCCGCAACCATGTCATCTCCACCGATCCGGCGGAATACCCGGACGGGCTGGACCGGTTCGCCGACCGGCTGGCCGGGCGCTCCATGTGGGTGCGAAAGGCCGAGATGCAGCAGGCGGAGTGCATCGTCCGCGGTTACCTGGAAGGGTCCGCGCTCAAGGAATACCGTCAGCACTGCACCGTCGGCGGCATGAAGATGCCGGCGGGGCTGCGCCAGGCGGACAAGCTGCCCGAGCCCCTGTTCACCCCGTCGACGAAATCGTCGGAAGGCCATGACATCAACATCACGTTCGCCCAGCTGTGCGACATCGTTGGCGACCGCATGGCGACGAACCTGCGGGACAAAAGCCTGGACCTCTACGACTACGCATCGAAATACGCGGAAAAGCGCGGCATCCTGATCGCCGACAGCAAGTTCGAATTCGGCATGCTGGACGGGGAGCTCGCCATTGCGGACGAACTGTTCACCCCGGACTCCTCGCGCTTCTGGGACCTGGCCGACTACAAGCCCGGCCGCGCGCAGAAGAGCTTTGACAAGCAATACCTGCGCGAGTATCTCGAGACCCTCGACTGGAGCAAGACCTATCCCGCTCCGCCCCTGCCCGCCGAAATCGTCGAGAAGACCGCCGAGAAGTACCGCGAGGCCTACGAGCGCCTGACCGGGAGGACCATCGGATGATCGCCATCCTCGACTACGGGATGGGCAACCTCGGCAGCGTCCAGAAAGCGCTGGCCTATCTCGGAGCGGACAGCGTGATCACGTCGAGCCCGGCCGACGCAACCGAAGCAGCCGCCGTCATCCTGCCGGGCGTGGGCGCGATGGGGCGCGCGATGGCCAACATGCGCGCCGCCGGGCTGGACCGGACGGTCCGCGAGACCGTGGCGCAGGGCAAACCGTTCCTCGGCATCTGCCTCGGCATGCAGATGCTGTTCGAAAGCAGCGAAGAGGACGGCGCGGCCGGACTGGGCATCCTGCCCGGCCGCGTTCGGCGCATCCCGCCGGGACCCGGACTCAAAATCCCGCATATGGGTTGGAACCGCATCGACCTGAAAGGCCGCGAGGCGGCCGGAGGACCGGACACCCTTCTGCGTCAGGGCGACAGCGTCTACTTCGTCCATTCCTATTACGTCGATCCGGCGGATCCGGGGATCGTCACCGCGACCACCGATCACGGCATCCTGCTCACCGCCGCCGTCTCGAACGGATCGATCGACGCCTGCCAATTCCATCCGGAGAAAAGCGGCGACCGCGGCATCGACATCCTGCGGCGCTGGCTCGCAAGAATGGAGACTGCCCGATGATCGTCTATCCCGCCATCGACCTCCTCGGCGGGCGTTGTGTTCGGCTTCGGCAGGGCGACTACACCGCCGTCACGGCCTACTCCGACGATCCGGTCACCGTCGCGACGGGATTCAAGGCCGCCGGCGCGGAATGGATCCATATCGTCGACCTGGACGCCGCGCGTTCCGGGCTGCCGGTCAACCGCCCCCTGATCGCTCGCATCAGCGCCGACACCGGGCTCCGGATCCAGACCGGCGGAGGCATCCGGTCCATGGCGGCGGTCGAGGAGCTGCTCGCCGCCGGTCTTTCCCGCCTCGTTCTCGGGACCTCTGCCGTCCGCGACCCCGCGTTTGTGCGCGAAGCGCTCGCGAAATACGCAGACCGCATCGCCATCGGCATCGACGCCCGCGACGGTGAAGTCGGAGTCGACGGCTGGACGACGGGAAGCGGCATGAAGGCCGTGGACTTCGCCCTCCAAATGAAAGACATCGGCGCCCGTACGATCGTCTACACCGACATCGCCCGGGACGGCATGCTGGGCGGGGCCGCGTTGGAGAAGACCCGCGAGATGGTCGAGAGGACCGCGCTTGCGGTCATCGCCTCCGGAGGGATCGGCTCGGAAAAGGACATTGAAGACGTCCTTTCCACAGGGGCCGCAGGCGTGATCGTCGGCAAGGCGATCTATGAAGGAAAGGTGGACCTGGCCCGATGCTTGAAAAACGTATCATCCCCTGCCTCGACGTAAAGAACGGCCGGGTTGTCAAAGGCGTCAATTTCATCTCCCTGCGCGACGCCGGAGATCCCGTGGAGGCGGCTAAGGCTTATAACCTGTCCGGAGCGGACGAACTGGTCTTCCTGGACATCAGCGCGACGCTCGAGGATCGCGGCACGGTCCTCGACATGGTCCGGCGCGTGGCGGAACAGGTGTTCATCCCCTTTACCGTCGGCGGCGGCATCCGGTCCGTCGAGGACATCCGCGCGATCCTGCAGGCCGGCGCGGACAAGATCTCGCTCAACTCGGCCGCCGTGGCCGACCCGGGTCTCGTGACCCGCGCCGCCGAGGCGTTCGGCAGCCAATGCGTCGTCGTCGCCATCGACGTGCGGCTTCGGCCTGCCGGAGACTACGAAGTCGTCGTCGCCGGCGGAACCCGCCCGACCGGGCTGGAAGCGGTCGCCTGGGCACGAGAGGCCGAGCGGCTGGGAGCCGGGGAGATCCTGCTGACCAGCATGGACCGGGACGGAACCAAAAGCGGCTACGACAACCGCATCACCCGTCGGATCGCCGACGCGGTCGGCATCCCCGTGATCGCTTCCGGCGGCGCAGGCCGCATGGAGGATTTTTACGACGGAATCGTCGAGGGGGGTGCGGACGCCGTGCTGGCCGCCAGCCTGTTCCATTTCGGCGAGATCGAGATCATGGACCTCAAGCGGTACCTGGCCGGACGCGGCGTCGCCGTGCGCATGCCCGACCTGTTCGCGGGGCGTTTCGACTCCCTGGCGCGCGAGCGCGTCTGGGACAGGCTGAAAAAGGACATGGCCGGGCTCGTCGTGGCGATCGCCGTCGACGAATCGACGGACCTGCCGCTGATGCAGGCGTTCATGGATCGGGAATCGTTCCTGAAAACGCTGGAAACCGGCCTGGTCCATTACCACAGCCGCAGCCGAAACGCGCTCTGGCTCAAGGGCGAGACGTCCGGCCACTACCAGCACGTCGCGTCGGCCCTGGTGGATTGCGACGGGGACTCGCTGGTGTTCCGAGTCCGCCAGATCGGCGCGGCATGCCATACGGGAAACCGGACCTGCTTTTACCGCGATCTTGGCGAACTCGCCGCGGAATAATGCCGTCAAACCCGTTGCGTTACGGGTATAATAAAAGAAAAGAGGAGGTGTATTATGAGCAAAATCGGTGAGATCATGGACGAGGTCTACGCGGTCATCGTCGATCGCAAAGCCCATCCCAAGGAAGGCTCCTACACCAACTACCTGTTCGGCAAGGGGCTGGACAAAATGTGCAAGAAAATCGGTGAAGAGGCTTCGGAGGTCATCATCGCCGCCAAGAACGATTCCCGGAGCGAACTGGTCTACGAGATCAGCGACCTGATCTACCATGTCGAAGTCATCATGGTGAACCAGGGGATCACGCTGGACGAGATCCACGACGAACTCCGCAACCGGCGCTAAGCCGCGGCGGGACGCTCGTTTCCGGCGATCGGCACGGTATGCGTCACATCGCAAGAAACCTGGACAATCCGGCTTGCGCGACTGTCGGCAGGGTGTTATAATTTCACTCGCTGACATTGCCGGATTGTGTAAAGGTAGCACTACTGCCTCTGGAGCAGTCTGTCTGGGTTCGAATCCTAGTCCGGCAGCCAAACCAAAAGCCCCACAGCTCTAAGTTGTGGGGCTTTTGCTTGTCTGGGAATAAGCAGGAAAATGGTGGGGTGATGCAAAAGTGATGCAGATAGCGGGAATTGTCGAAATGGCGATGGCGACACCGAAAACGAAGAGAAGGTATGTCAACTGCTGATTCAGATATTCATCAGTTATATAAGAAATTATTTATAAATAAAATAGTCAGGACAAAGTGCTTGCAGAGGTGATTTTCCCTTACAGCGGACGCGTTGGCATCCCTAAACACATGAGTTGTAACTGTCAAGTAGAAGTGAGACGGTCAAACGCTAGTCGCTTCCTTTAGGCACAATCGCTGACTCGATGCTGTCCGGAATCACGGTGGGTTGGATCATGTTCGGACTGACAAGAAGGTTTCAACTTAAGAGGGGAAGATATGGACTGGAAGCGGAGGCGGCATAAATCGCACCTATCATCTTGGCATGAGCGGTGGTGATCGTCGGGTTTGCGACGGTGCAGGGCTAGTCGACAGTACGAAAAAAAATGGATTTGTCCCGTGGTCCGACTTTATGGTCTGGCAGAGGGACTTTTTGTTATATAATACTACTAAATGTTGTAAACCAGACAAGAAATAGCATCCAGATTGCCTAGATGAATGTGACTTGGAGAAAATATGAAAGTAAATATAGTAATAGTAATTATGATTGTTACTGTACTTGTTTCAGGTTGCTCGTATTCTGGCTCATCTCAAACAACACAATCGAGCGTTACCACGCAAGTCTTTGCATCACAAGCAGAATTACAAACTGAACCTGCGGGACATCAAATTAGTAGAGTAGAGTTGGAGTCGTATGAAGATTTCTCGAATATGATTGCGGGGCAGGATGTGAATTTTGAAGGCGATGAAAGTTCCCTAGAGTTCATTCGAGATAGTGAAATAGTAAAGATTGGGAAATTTTATAAATTTAACAACGAAAACATAGTGAAGAGAATAGCAGTCTATAGCGACCACGTTGCAGTAAGACATACGAATAATTCTGACGAGCAGAAGGATACGAACTGGCGTGACAAG
>CAZNGQ010000087.1:8748-10162 GCA_964572095.1 uncultured Oscillospiraceae bacterium | reverse complement strand
AGACGCTTTCGCCCCGGCCCTGGTTCCCGACCCGGTTCATCCCGTCGTTCCAGTCGCCGCTGCCCATCAGCGGCAGTCCATGCTCCCCGAACCGGCCGGCGTGCTCGATGGCGCGGAGGCAATGCCGGTAAATGCTCTCCGACGTGGGCGACTTGCCGGGCACGAACATGCGCTCGGACTCGCCGGGGTTCAGCAGATCCCCTTGCAGGTAATGGGTCTTCTCCAGAAGCAGGTCGATCCGTCCGGTCCGCTCGATCGTGCAGGCAGTTACGTACGGCAGCCACAGCAGGTCGTCCGAGATGAGGGTCCGCACCCCCGAGCCGGTGTCCGGATGCCACCAGTGCTGCACGTCCCCCTCGAGGAACTGGCGGGTGCTGCAGAGCCGGATCTGGTCCTCGGCGTACCGGGGATCGGAATGCAGCAATGCCAGCGTGTCCTGCAGCTGGTCGCGGAACCCGATCGCGCCGCCGCATTGGTAGAACGCGGACCGCGCGAACAGGCGACAGCTGATGGTCTGGTAAAGCAGCCAGCCGTTGGCCATCAGGTCCATCGCGCGGTCGGGCGAGTGCACCTGGATCTGCCCCAGCGTCTTGTGCCAGAACTGCTGTACGCGGGCCAGCTCGGCCCGGGCACTGTCCGGCGACCGGAACCGCTTCGCCAGCCTGACGGCCTCCGCGAGGTCCGCGGCCTGGCCGAGACCGAACACAAAGCTCCGGGTTTCGCCGGCCTGGAGGGTGAAGGGGAACTGGATCGCGCCGCACGGGTCGAGCCCGGCGCCCGTTTCGCCGCACAGCCGGTCCTCGGAGAGGCCGCAGGGATAGTTGATCGAATGGTTGAACCCGAGGAAGTCCTGCCGGTCTCCGGAACAGGATTCGATTTTATCGCTGCAGAACAGGAAGGCCGGCGACTGGCGGTCCGGCTGGGCGTACACGTTTCGGGCCAGGAACAGGTCGTGCTCCGCGTCGAACGCGGTCACGACATGGGGCGCGGACTGCTCCCGGATGACGCCCAGCACCCATTCCACATACAGGGTCAGGGACAGTTGCCGGCTGCGCCCGCCCAGGTTGCGCACGGTGACCAGCCACAGCTTGACCGGGCTGTCGGCCGCTGCGAACAGGGTCATGGACTGCCGCAGGTCCAGCTCGGTGTTGGTGAAGACCGAGTAGCCGAAGCCGTGGCGGACCCGGTACTCGCTGCCCCGTCCGGGCTGCAGCGACGCGGGCGTCGTGATGGCGCCGGTCTCGGAGTCCTTGATGTAGACCGCTTCGGACGCCGGGTCCAGCAGCGGGTCGTTCGACCAGGTCGTCAGCTTGTTCTCCCGGCTGTTGCCGGCCCAGGTATAGCCCGCGCCGGTCTCGGAGACATGGAAGCCGAAGCCCGGGTTCGCGATGACGTTGATCCAGGGCGCGGGCGT
>CAZNGQ010000087.1:2419-8648 GCA_964572095.1 uncultured Oscillospiraceae bacterium | reverse complement strand
GAAAGCAGGGTGGACTCGTCTTCCGTCATCTGGCTGCGGCGCAGGATGAACAGGCTGGGTTTCTGCAGCTGGTCGTTGTAGATCCGCATGACGCTGGTGATGTCCTGGATCTTGTTCTGCAGCGGCAGGGCATACCCCTCCGCTTCCTCGTTGACCAGCACCAGGTCGACGCGGACGGTCTGCTGGCGCAGGAACTCGTAGGCGGCGAGAGTGTCCCGGAGCGCGGGCAGGTCCGCGGTGTCCCGCAGGCGGATCAGGATGATCGGGTCGTCGCCGGAAATGCCGAACCGCCACAATCCGCTCTGCCCCAGCACGTTCGACTGGATCCGCTCGGGCGTGTCGCGATAGGAGCGGGTCGGATAGTACAGCGGCCCGACCAGGTCCTGGATCGCGTTGTGCAGGAAGGAGCTGACGCCCAGGTACCGGAGCTCGAGGTTGCTGCTGGTCAGCGCCTGGCGGAAGATGTCCTCGTCGTACAGGGACTTCACCAGTTCCAGCCCCAGCTCGAGCGCCGCCGCCCGGTTCGGGCAGTAGGCGGTGAGGAACGAAACCGAGACGGAGGCGCCGACCGGCACCCGTACCGAGACGCGGAGGCTCAGGACCGGATCGGTCGAGAACCCGGACCGGCCCGTCAGCGGGAGGCGGGTCAGCAGCGCCTGCGGACGCGCCTTTGTGCCGCCGCGGCCGAAGAAGGTGCGCCGGTCGGTCTCGTATTCGACCCGGCGCAGCAGTCTGGCGTCGGAGCGGACCATATGCAGGACGACCCCCTTGCTCCCCGTCGCCTCGCGGTTGCGCCGCGTGGCCAGCAGGATGTTGCCCTTCTGGACATACTCCATCTCGAGGAACAGCCTGCTGAAGGCGGGATGCGAGGATTCGGCCTGATGGAGGTCGTTGATCACCTCGAGGTAGCTGGTCGCCTCCAGGTCGACGGGCTGGTCGCCGTGGTTCGTGAACGTGACGCGGCGGATCTCGAGATTCTCGATCGGCGACACGGTGATGTCCGTCCGGGTGGAGATGTGGCCGTCCCGTCGCTGGAACGACACGTTGTCCGCGGAGAACAGGGCATGGTAGTCGTCCGGCATCGTCTGCACCGGCTGGTAGGTGTTGCTCCAGAACCGGCCGTTTTCCAGATTCCGCACGTAAACGTAGCTGCCGTAGTTCTCGCCGGCCAGGTCCGGGCGCCAGCGGTAGAGCATCGTGTTGTCGCAGCTGCTGAACCCCTGACCGTCCGACGTCAGCATCAGCAGGTAGTGGTTGTTCGAAATCACATGGGCGGCCGGGATGGCCGGATCGACTTCCGATATGACGCGGGGCTCCTTCTTTTCCTCCTGGAACTCCTTCTGGTCGATGCGGATCGAATACCCGTACCGCGCCAGCAGCACCAGGATGAGCGATCGGTTCTCCTCCAGCAGGACTTCGGTCGCCCGGACCATCGGCTCCACATGGAACCGCCGCTGCAGCAGCCGGTTGTTCAGGCAGTTGTCGATCGAGGCGAGGATCATGCCCTGGTGGTGCGCCATGAAACTCTGCACCAGGGAAAAATCCTTTTGGGTGGCCGCGCTGGGGCGGTTGAAGTCGAGCGACTCGTAAAAGCCGTACGCGCCCGTCGCGCCGAGGCGGACCAGCTGGTGCAGGTTCTTCATCGCGGCGGCCGGACGGACGTCGAGCGCGAGCGCCGTCGCATACGGCGCCACCACCCGGGAC
Source organism: uncultured Oscillospiraceae bacterium (assembly GCA_964572095.1). GTDB lineage: Bacteria > Bacillota > Clostridia > Saccharofermentanales > UBA5734 > JAAYKS01. The sequence goes on along the minus strand of CAZNGQ010000087.1, from coordinate 6,944 downwards.
GGCCGCATGCTGGACTGCAGGCGCAGGTAGTCCGCGCCGAACGCGGAATACTGGTAGTTCGAATTCGGGTCGAACATGAAATACTGGGATTCCGATATGCCCCAGGGGATTCCGTGCTTGCTGCCGTGCAGGATCTGCCGGTCGACCGCGGCCGCGCAGCTCTGGGCCAGCAGGGTGCCGCGCGGGGTCTTGAGGACGATGTTGGGCATCAGGTACTCGAACATCGTCCCGCTCCAGGAGACCAGCGCCGGGATGCCGCGGACCAGCGTCAGCGGCCGGCCGAGGGAGAACCAGTGCTTTTGGGGCACATCCCCCTTGGCGATCGCCAGAAAGCTCGTAACGCGGGCTTCGGAAGCGAGCAGGTCGTAATGCCCGCTCTCGGCCATCTGGCTGGAAACACTGTATCCGACGTGGAACAGCCGCTGCTTGGGGTTGTACAGCGCCCGGAAATCCGCGGAGGAGACCTGCCAGTCGATGTCCATGCAAATGGAGTGGATCCGGTCGAGCAGGGCCGCCGCTGCCGGCTGCCCCGTCTTCGCCAGCTCCGTCAGACTGGTGGCCGGGTCCAGGCCGTCCGGTCCGGACAGGTCCCGCATCTCCGCCTCCAGCCGGTCGGCCGCCGACGCCAGCCGGAGCCGCCAGTAGGCGTCGGGGCGGGGGTCCCCGGCTCCGGCGCGCAGGGAGGAGATCAGCAGGCCGCGTCCCTCCGGGGTGTCAAAGGACCCGGCCAGCGCGTCGGGACCCAGGCCGGCGACTTCCAGCGTGTCCCGCAGCCCGGCGACAAACCGGTCGGAGTAGAGCGGTTTTCCTGCCCATTCCAGCAGTCCGTTTTTCAGCGTCACCAGATGGGACAGGAAATTACCGCTGTCGACGGTCGACACGAAGTGGGGAGACAGGATCTCGAGGGTCTTCACCTGGTACCAGTTGTACAGGTGCCCGTTCCATTTGGGCAGGCACTGCACGGTCCTCATGACCGCGTCGCAATACCCCACCGTCTCGGCCAGCGTGATGAACCCGAGATCGCACGCGCTGAGCGCGGAGATCAACTGCATGCCGATGTTGGTGGGCGAAGTCTTGTCCGACAGGCGGGGTCCCGGGAACTGCTGGTAGTTGTCGGGGCACAGCCAATTGTTTTCCTCCGTGGAGAACTCCTCGAAGAACCGCCAGGTCCGGCGGGCCGTCAGCCGAAGCAGCCGCTCGTCCTCCGGGGTGATCCGCCGTTTGGCGGCCGCGCGGGTCGGCTTGCTGATCTGCCACGCGATCCAGGGCGAGGCGAACCAGAGGGCGGACAGCACCAGCAGGGGAATCATCGCCGGCGTGTGGATCATCCAGACTGCCAGGACGCCGAGCAGGACGGCCGGCACGAAAGCGGGCGCCATCATGCGGACGTAGCGGGAAAAGGCGGTCTTCATGTCCTTCTCGACCGACTCGGAGGTCTGCCATTCCAACAGGTGCCGGTGACTGATCAGGAGCCGGAAAAGCGTCCGGGTGATGGCGTCGAGGGAGAGCCAGGCGCGGTACGGCAGGAAGACGATGTAGAGCAGGGACTGGACGACAATCATGCCGATGGTTTCCATCAGGACCTGGAAGGCGATCCGCGCGGAGGCGTTCCGGCTTTTCTGCCGGACGATGTCGACGGTCAGGTTGAACAGCCGCCAGGCGTCGCCGAACAGCAGGAACGGCAGCCACAGGAACGGCAGATGCGGGAAAAACGCGATGTTGGCCAGGATGGCGAGCACGCTCGCGATCGGGGCGAGGCTGCGGCGCAGGTTGTCGGTCATCTTCCAGCGGGAAAGCCAGTTGATTGGCGAGTGGCGCAGGATCCAGGGCAGCAGCTGCCAGTCCCCGCGGATCCAGCGGTGGTCTCGGATCGCGTAGGCCGCAAAGTTGGGCGGCGTGCTGTCCAGCAGGCGCACCCCGCTGGCGAACGCGCACCGCGTCAGGCTGCTCTCCAGCAGGTCGTGCGACAACACGGTGTTTTCCTCGATCACGCCGCGCAGCAGGCGGTGAAGGATACGAAAGTCATAGATGCCCTTGCCGACGAAGATCCCCTCGTCGAACGTGTCCTGGTAGATGTCCGAAATGACGGAGGAATAGCTGTCGATGCCGGACTCCCCGGCGAAGACGCGGGAAAAGAAGCTCACCCGGGCGTCGCCGATCCGCGACGCGATCTCCGACTGTACGATTGCGAAGCCGCTGGTGATCCGGTTGGTGTTGGGATCGATGACCGGTTGGTTCAGCGGGTGCGCCATGATGCCGACCAGCAGCGACGCGCTGTCGCGGATCAGCTCGGTGTCCGCGTCGAGCGTGATCACGTAGCGGAACGTGGGATACATCTCCGGCGTGCCCGCCGCCACGATGAACGGCACGTCCTCCTCGCCAGACAGCATCGCGTTGAGATCCTCGAGCTTGCCCCGCTTGCGTTCCCAGCACATCCAGCATTTTTCCCGCTCGTTCCACTGGCGACGGCGAAGAAGCAGTGAAAAGCGGGCCTCGGCGCCGGGATATCTCGCGTTGAGCGCCACGATCGCGTCGGTCGCAGCCTGCAGGATCTCCGCGTCGTCGTCGGCGACTTCGGTCTGCGCGTCCTTCAGGTCGCCGAGCACGGCGAAGTAGAGATTGGCCTGCTTGTTCGCCAGATAGAACTTTTCGAGCCGCGAGGCATACCGGCGGGCGCTTTCCGCGCTGCCGAGAATGACCGGCATGACCACGAACGTGCGGAACGCGTCCGGAATGCCGGTCTGGAAGTCCATGGACAGCTGGGCCTTGGGCAGGATAAAGCGCGTGAACAGCGCATGGGTCAACTGGATCGCGATGCCGATGGCCAGCAGGCCGAGCTGCACGTACAGGAAGACGGCCGCCGGGACGTTGCGGCCCAGGACGGGGCCGGCAGCGAGGTTGACCAGGAGCAGGAGCAGCGCGGCGAATCCAAAGACGCCCGCCAGGTAGAGCAGGGCTTTGTATCCGTTGCGCCGGTGCGATGACCGGAGCGGACGGGGCGGGCGGTTCGACAGCAGGTCGACGAGCAGGCTTCGCCCGTCGCCCACCAGATAGCTGCCGACATGCTCGGGCAGCGGCAGCGTGTTGTCGGAGGACTGGGATTCCGCGGCCGTGCGGGCCAGCTGGACTGCCTTGGCGGCGACCTCGGACTCCTGCAGGCGGAAACGTTTCGCGAGCTTTTCCACCTGCCGCCGATACCGTCCGCGCGTGTTGCTGTCCATTCGCCCGTAGATATCCGCGGGATCCAGCTGCAGTTCCGCCTCCAGGTTGGAGATCCGGCGGAACCCCTCGTCCCAGTCCATCTTCCCGATCTCTTTCAGGCTCGTGATCAGGGTGCTGATGATGGACTCCGTCAGCGCCTCGCGCTGGCGGTCCTGCTGGATCAGGCCGTACAGCGAGGATTGGTAGTCCTCAAGGCTCAGGCTGTTCATCATGGCCAGCCAGCGGACGATCTCCGTCTCGTTGAGGGACAGGTTGCGGAGACGATAGATGAACTGGGTCAGGAATACGCTGTCCTGACACCGGATCCAGATGTTCTCCGCCATGAGCACGGACGCGGTATCCTGTGTACCGCTGCGCAGGGCGGCCGCAACCCGCTCGGTCACCTCGTCCGCCTGGATGCGGATCCGGGTGGTCTGGATCAGGCGGATCGCCTCATCGACCAGCCGTTCCAGAACACAGAGTGTGAGCGCGCTCGGCATGGCCCACAGTTCGGCGGACTTGAGCGGATGCACCTGCTGGTAGTCCCGGAGCAGGTCGATGACCGCGTCCTCGCGCACATGGTTGTTCGTGCACACGATGATCTTGTGCGCGATCAGGTAGACCCGCGGGAATCCCTTGCTGCCGCTGGTGGCCAGCACGGGAAGGCGGGCCATCGTGTGCAGGTCGACGGAGCTCTGCAGCTTCTTGATCTCCCGGTAGATCAGGTTGTAGTTCTCGAACAGCCAGAGCGAGGCCGGGAACATCGTGATCGTCCGGGCCGGCGTCTGGTGCAGCTGGATCCGGATGTACTGCAGGTTCAGGTAGACGCGCCACTGCACGTTCCGGATGACCCGGTTCGGGATCCGCTTGACCACGGAAAACTTCTTGGCGAACGTCTGCATGCTGAGCGCGGTGCTTTCCAGGCCGATGATCGAGTACATCAGCTGCAGCCATTCCTTGGAATGGGTTTGCCGGTTGCGCGGCTTGTACAGGAACCGCACGTTCCGGTATTGGCTCATGCCGACCAGAATCAGGATCACCAGCGCGATCAGCAGGATTAGGCCAGGCAGACCGAGCAGTTTGCTCCAGTCAACATTCGCGATAAGCAGGGGGTTCATAAATGCTCCTTCTCGGATGAAGGGTCCTTTGGGCGGATGGAATCGTTTTCGCTTGAAACCGAGATGGAAACGCGATACAAAAGACTCAGACACCAAGGTCTGTACGAAAGATTTCTGATCTGATAACCGCTTCGATCGCTGATCAGCCCTACGGGCTCGAACACGGAAAGACAACTTCATAGTACCACACCACGGGCTAACCGCGG
>CAZNGQ010000087.1:0-2319 GCA_964572095.1 uncultured Oscillospiraceae bacterium | reverse complement strand
TACATCCGCGGGCACGGGCTGTTCTGCGATGATTTTGGCATCTACCGCGAGATGGAGCGGGATGGCGTGACGGAACCCTACTACAACTTCACGTACCTCGACCGGGTCTTCGACAGTTATCTCGCCAACGGGATCCGGCCTTTCCTCGAGCTCGGCTTCATGCCCGGCAAGCTCAAGTCCGGCGAGCAGACGATCTTCTACTGGAAAGGCAACGTCACCCCGCCGAACGACTACGACAAGTGGGCCGCGCTCGTCGAGCGCACGCTGGAGCACCTGGTCGGGCGGTACGGGCGGGACGAGGTCGCCACCTGGCCGGTCGAGGTCTGGAACGAGCCCAACATCGGCTTCTGGGCGGGGACCATGCAGGAGTACTTCAAGCTGTACGAGGTCTCGGCGCGCGCGGTCAAGCGCGTCGACCCGCGGATTCCGGTCGGCGGCCCCGCCATCTGCGGCGTGGACACCGAGAACTGGCTGCGTTCGTTTTTCACATTCGTGACCGAAAACGACGTGCCCGTCGACATGGTCACGCGCCACTGCTACACCGCGAACACCCCGCGGCGCGACGGATACTACGTCTACCACTCCATGCGCCCGCCAACGGTCATGATCGACGAGCTGCGCGAGACCCACGCGATCATGGACGACTATCCGCGCATCGCGGGTCTGCCGCTGCACATCACCGAATTCAGCAGCTCGTACAACCCGCGCTGCCCGATTCACGACACGACGTTCAACGCCGCCTTCATCGCCCGCATCCTGAGCGAGGCCGGCGAATACGCGGATTCCTACTCGTACTGGACATTCTCCGACGTGTTCGAGGAGGCGGACGTGCCGATCTCGGCGTTCCACGGCGGATTCGGGCTGGTCGGGCTGCAGTCGGTCAAGAAGCCGACGTTCTGGACGTTCGAGTTCTTTTCCCGCGCCGGCGCCGAGCTGCTGTACCGCGACGACAACCTGATCGTCACGCGCGACGCGGACCGGTACGCGATCATCGGGTGGCACGCGGACGCGACGCCGGACACGCCGGCCGAACCGGTGAACTACAACCTGCGCCTGGCATCGCTGTCCTCGCCGCAGCACCTGCTGCTCAAGCGGAGCGTCGGCGGCCGGCACGGCAATCCGCTGCAGACCTGGAGCAACCTGGGCAAGCCCTATCGCCTGGACGACGCGCAGCTGCGGATCATCCAGGCTTCTGCGGAGCCGCTGCAGCGGGACGAAAAGCTGTTTGCCGCGGACGGATTCATCGAGGTGTCGGTGAGCATCCCGTCCAACCACCTGTGCATGCTGGAGATCATGCCGGTCGAGGATCAGACCGGAACCTATACGGGCCTTGACGCAGGGGAATTCTACGGGCTGGCTTGAATCACACACTGAGGAGGAATCGATATGCGCGGCAGTGAGAAACGTTTTGTCAAAACCTATTCCCAGTCGGGGTTTGCGTCCAATTTCCAGATCTGGGTGGACACCGAAACCGGGATCAACTACATCTATGCCTCCCAGGGCTACTCCGGCGGGCTCACGCCGCTGCTGGACCGGGAGGGCAAGCCGGTCGTGACGCCCATCGGGTCCGGTTGGCAACCGGACCGGTATCGGTGAGGAACGGCATTCCGGTTGTCGGCAAGTCTGCTACGATGGAATCAGAAAACACGCACGGGAGGGCACCCATGAAACACGAAAAGGACCTCGCCGCACAGTTGCCGGACGGACGGATGTTCGCCTTCTGGGAGACGGAGCGCCAGTACGATCGTGAGCTCCACGTCGACGGCCGCCATCCGCAGGCGGACGATGCCGGCGACGGCTCGCCCGACCGGCCGTACCGCACGATCAACGCCGCCGCGCAGGCCGCGACCCCGGGCACCCGGGTGCGGATCCACGCCGGCATATACCGGGAGACTGTCCAGCCCGCCCGGGGCGGCGACAGCCCCGCACGCATGATCACCTACGAGCCCGCGGGGGACGGCGAGGTCATCGTCAAGGCGTCGGTCGTGGCCCGCACGTTCCGCCCGAGCGAGGGCTGGAGCTTCCGGCGGGCGTTCGCGAACGAGGCGGACATCCCGCAGGGGCTCCGGATCTGGGAGACCGAGCTCGATCCCGAGGATTTCAAGGGGTACAACCCGTTCTGCGCGGTCAACATCATCCACGACCGGCTGTACATCGAGTACGGGAAAACCGACATGACCAGCTACCTCAACCGGCGCGGCATGGTGTTTGTGGACGGCAAACCCATGAAGCAGGTCGCGCTGTTCAACCTGCTGGCGAAAACCGAAAACTCCTATTGGGTCGAGGCGAACGGGCAGATCGTTCACTTCCGGCTCGCCG
>CAZNGQ010000086.1:0-10176 GCA_964572095.1 uncultured Oscillospiraceae bacterium | reverse complement strand
ATCCCGGCTCGACCGGGTGACCGGGTTTCTCGCACTGCTGGAGCTGCTCAAGCTGAACAAGATCCGTGTCACGCAGGACAAGCCGTTCGACGTCATACTCATCAACCCCACGGACGGAAAGCCCGATCCGGACGACGAGGACCTGCGGCATTTCCTTGCGGACGGGCGCAACGACCGTGCCGATTATCAGTGACAGGAAGGGAAGAAGATGAACGACGACGAACCGGTCACCATTCCGGAAGGGCTTCTATACCAGACGACCGAGGACCTCGCCCGTGAGTCCGCTGCGGAAAGGGACTCCGTGATCGACGCCGCCGACCTGGAAGCGGCGATCGAGGCGATCCTGTTCGCTACCGGCGACCCGGTTCCGATCGACCGGATCGCCTCGATCACCGGGCTCCAGAAAGAAGCGGCAAAAAAGATCCTGCAGAACCTGATTGCGCGGGCCGAGGCGGACCGCAGCAGAGGGATCGCGATCCAGCGCATCCGCGACACGTATACGCTGTCGACAAAGCCCTCCATGAACCCTGTCATGAGCATTCTGTTCCAGCCAAGGAACCGCCCGCCGCTTTCCCAGGCCGCCTACGAGACCCTGGCCATCGTCGCCTACAACCAGCCGGTGACCCGTTCCCGGATCGAAGCGGTCCGCGGCGTCGGCAGCGACGGGATCCTCGCCCGGCTCGTGGAGCGCGGGCTGGTCCGTGAATGCGGGACGCTCGACGCTCCCGGACGCCCTACCCTGTTCGAGACGACCGACATGTTCCTGCGTGAATTCGGTCTTGCGTCCGTATCGGACCTTCCGCCGATGGAAATGCTGATGGTTGGAACGCTGCGCGGGATCGAGCATGCTCTGGACCCGACCGCGGCCGGGCCGGACGACCGCCAGATGACCGTCGACCAGCTGGTGTCGGCCTTTCTGCCCAACCGGCAGGACAACGGCGATGATGCCGGCTCGATCCTGGTTTCTGAAGCGTTGTACGGCGAAGAGGAACGTTCCCGGTGATTGCGCCGGCTTCCGATTTTCGGATATAATTATCGGGTAGCTAAAAATGCGTCGGCAGATCCCGCCGTATGGCATAGGAACCAACTGGATAGCAGGCTCAGCAACAGGGAGAAAGGACGGACACCATGACCGATCCCATCATTCCCACCGGCGCCACCGCATCACCCCAGGAGACGGATAGACTGACCGGCCTGTTCAATCGTTATAGACTGACTGGGGACCTCGAGCGCCTGCTCGACGCTCCCGGCTCCCGCCCCGGCGACGGCGCGCTGATCCTGATCGACATCGACGACTACCGCAAGGTCAACGACACGTACGGATACCGCTTCGGCGACCGTGTCGTCAAGACCGTCGCGGAGGCCATCGTCCGGATCCTTCCCTCGGGTTCCATGCTGTACCGTGTCGGCGGAGACGTATTCGCGGTACTCTGGGCCGGCGCGTCCCGCGAACAGGCGCACCTGTTCTCCGTCACGCTGTTGAACGAATCCCGCCGGCCGAGGCGTGTCGCCGGCGTCAACTGCACCACAACCGTTTCGATCGGAACGGCGTTTTTCCCGTCGGACGGGGATTCCGCGGAGTCCCTGTACCGCTGCGCCGACATCACGCTGTATCGGGTCAAGCGCAGGGGCAAGAACAGCGCTTCGTTCTACTCTTCCGAGGAACGCGAGCAGTTCCTGTCGCACATCGATCTGGAATCCGATCTCCGTGCCAGCGTCGAGGCGGGATTCCGCGATTTCGAAGTGTATTATCAGCCGACCGTGGATGCCGTATCCGGGGTATGCAATGGTGCCGAGGCGTTGCTCCGATGGACCTCCCCCAAGAATGTCCGGATTCCGCCGGCGGACGTCATCATGCATCTCGAGCTGATCGGATGCGTCGAGCAGGTGGGGGACTGGGTGCTCCAGCAGGCCATCGAACAATGCGCCGCCTGGCGGGCCAGCGGCCTGAGCGACTTCTCGGTTCATGTCAACCTCTCCATGCTGCAGCTTCGGGACCATGTCCTCGAGGACAGGCTGGTCTTCATGCTGGAGAGCGCCGGCCTGTCGCCATCCGCGCTTGTACTCGAGATTACGGAAAGCGCGATCATGAACGACCTTTCCAACAGCATTGCAATCCTCAACGCAATCCGCCGGCATGGCGTGCGCATCGCGCTGGACGATTTCGGCACAGGATACTCGTCGATCAGCTATCTGCGCAAGCTTCCCATCGACCAGATCAAGATCGACCGGTCTTTTGTGGCCGACATCGCCAACACGTATAACAAATCGCTGGCCAACACGATCAAGGATCTCGCTCACAGCATCCAGTTGTCGGTCTGCGACGAAGGCATCGAGGAGAAAGCGCAGTTCGACCAGCTGGAGCCGTCGCAAGGCGACATCATCCAGGGATACCTGTTTGGAAAGCCCATGCCGGTGGACATCTTCCAGGCATTCCTCCGCGACAACCGAAGAGGGAGCCTGAAACGGTCCGAAGCCGTTTGACACCGTCCACACGGACGGATGGCGGTCGCCGTCTATTATGTAGACAGGCGATCGTTTTTCTGCCCAGGGATATTATGCAGTTTTCCTCTTCTCAAGTTGCAGAAGTTCCTCTATAATCTTTATCAGGCGGTATTTGGTCCGCCTGAAACGAAACCGTTTGTCGATGGGGCAGCGCCCCTACTTTTATATCGTGAGGTGGCTTGAATGGGATCAATGGACAGAATGGCAGGGTTTGCCGCTGACGCAGCCGGAGCGGTCCGGTTGTCCGGCACGACCAGCCGGCGCCGGTTGGCAGCGCTGCTCGATCCGGAGAGTTTCGTGGAAATCGATTCTCTTGCAAGATCGAAGGGCGTCACGTTCGGCTTTGAACGGGAAGCGGTCGATGGCGACGGCGTTGTCGTCGGCTATGGCACGGTGGACGGGCGGCCGGTCTTTGTCGCCGCACAGGATCCGGACGTGCATGGCGGATCCATCGGCCGCGTGCACGCGGAGAAGATCGCCAAGGCGATCCGGCTCGCCATCCAGGCCAGGGCACCGTTTGTCGGCATGTACGATTCCGGCGGCGCCCGTATTGAGGAGGGTGTGCTCGCGCTGGAAGGCATGGCGGATATGCTCGGCGCGCTCAACGCAGCGTCGGGCGACATTCCGACCATCGCCGCGGTCATGGGTCCCTGCCCAGGCGGACTAGCCTTTGCCGCCGCCGCCAGCGATTTCGTGATCATGAGCGGTGCCCGGGCGGGCATCTATATGAACGGGCCGATGGTAGTCGCCGCGTCGGAGGGGAAGACGCTTGACGCCGCGGTGGTGGGAGGTCCTGCGGTACATGCGGCGATCACCGGACTGGCCTCGTTCGTCTGCGCGGACGAGACGGAATGCGCGGGCACCATCCGCAAGATTCTGGCCTACCTGCCGGACAGCAGCGACGCCATGTCCATCTCATTCGACGATGCCGACGACGCGAACCGCACCGATGCGTCCCTGGACGAAATCGCCACCAACCTGGACGCCGGTTACGACGTGCGCGCGGTCGTGGCGACCATTATGGATTCGGGGTCCGTCCTGGAGACCTCGGCCGCCTATGCTCCCGGCCTGTTTACGGGATTCGCGCGCCTGACCGGATACAACGTCGGCGTGATCGCCAACGCGGATTCCATGATGGACGCCGACATGGCGGAAAAGGCCACCCGTTTCGTGCATGTCTGCGACGCGTTCGGCCTCCCGATGATCACCTTCACCGACACCGCGGGATACAAGATCGGAACGTCGTATGAAAAAAGTCCGATGATCCGGCAGGGCGCGGCCATGATGGCCGCCTTCGCCGAGTGCTCGGTACCCCGGATCGGCGTCATCCTTGGAAAAGCCTTCGGTACCGCCTATATCGCGATGAACAGCAAGCAGACCGGTGCCGATATGGTATACGCCTGGCCGACTGCGGACATCGCCGTCGTCAGTCCCGACACCGCCGCCAACATCATCAGCCGCAAGGAAATCGCCGCGTCGCAGTATCCTGCGACCGCGCGCGCGGAATTCGTCGCCCGTTATGCCGACAAAGTCACCGCACCCGGTGTAGCGGCTTCTCTTGGACATATCGATGAAATCATCATGCCCTCAGCCACCCGGCCCCGTCTGGCGAGCGCGCTGGATATGCTGGTGTCCGCATACTGATTGGAGGAAGAATGAAATGAAGAACTACACGATCAAAGTCAACGGAGTCTCTTACCAGGTCGAAGTCGAAGAGACCGGAGCACCGGTCTATTCCGCGCCGCCCGTATCCGCGGCGCCGGCGGTCGCACCCGTTTCCACCGGAGCGGCCTCCGCTCCGGCTACCGCTCCGGCAGCCGTGCAGCCGACTCCCGCACAGCTGACTCCCGCGGCCAGCCCTGCCGCGTCCGTTCCGGCCGGTGGCGAGGCAATCAAGGCCCCGATGCCGGGCACCATCATCGAAGTCACGGTACAGCTGGGCGAGTCTGTCACACGTGGACAGGTGCTGTGCATTCTGGAAGCCATGAAAATGGAAAACGAAATCGTTGCCCCCCGTGACGGAACGATCACGGCGGTTTCCGTCGCGAAAGGCTCGACCGTGAACGCTGGCGACCCGATGGTCAGCCTTGCCTGATCCGATCCGCAGGAGGAATCCCATGACAAAAGTCCTGATCACTGAAACCGTTCTGCGGGATGCGCACCAGTCCCTGGCTGCGACCCGCATGTCGTTCGACGACATGAAAGGCGCGTTGTCGATGCTCGACAATATCGGGTACAACGCGTTGGAGTGCTGGGGAGGCGCCACCTTCGACTCGACGATGCGCTTCCTGAACGAGGATCCCTGGGACCGTCTTCGCAACATCCGGGCTGTCTGTAAAAAGACGAAGCTCCAGATGCTGCTTCGCGGCCAGAACCTGTTGGGCTACAAGCACTACGCCGACGATGTCGTCGAGTACTTTGTCCAGAAATCCGTCGCCAACGGAATCGACATTATCCGCATTTTCGATGCGCTGAACGACTTCCGAAACATTGAGGTCGCCATGAAGGCGACAAAAAAAGAGGGCGGCCATGCGCAGGGGTGCATCTCTTTCACGCGCAGTCCGTACCATTCATCCGAAAAATTCGCCAAGGATGCGAAAATACTCGAGGAGATGGGCGCGGACTCCGTCTGCATCAAGGACATGGCCGGCCTGCTTCTGCCGTATGAAGCCTATGACCTTGTCAAGGCGCTGAAATCCACCCTCCGCATTCCGGTCGAACTGCATACGCATTACACGAGCGGCGTCGGATCCATGACCTACCTCAAGGCCATCGAGGCCGGCTGCGACATCATCGATACCGCGATAAGCCCTCTGGCGATGGGAACCTCCCAGCCGCCGACTGAGCCTTTCGTCGCCACACTGGACGGCACGCCGTACGACACCGGCCTCGATCTGGTCAAGCTGTCGGAGGTTGCGGCGTTTTTCCGTGAAGTGCGCGAGCGCTGGCTGGCATCCGGCCTGATCAGCACCAAGGTTCTCGGCGTCGACGTCAACGCGTTGATCTACCAGGTTCCGGGCGGCATGCTGTCCAACCTCGTCTCCCAGCTCGACCAGGCCGGTAAGGGTGACCAGCTTGAGGCGGTCCTGCAGGAAGTACCCCGCGTCCGCAAAGACTTCGGGTATCCTCCGCTTGTCACGCCGACCAGCCAGATCGTCGGCACCCAGGCCGTCATGAACGTCATTACCGGTGAGCGGTACAAAATGGTTCCCAAGGAATCCAAGGCGCTGGTCAAGGGCGAATATGGAAAGACCCCTGCTCCGGTCGACCCGGATATCCAGAAGAAGATCCTCGGAGACGAGTCCCCGATCACCTGCCGTCCGGCCGATCTGCTGCCGCCTGAACTGGATTCGATCCGTTCCAAGGCCGCGGAGTATGTCGAACAGGAAGAAGACGTGCTTTCCTACGGGATGTTCCCGCAGGTCGCCGAGAAGTTCTTCCAATGGAGACTGGCCCAGAAACATCGGATCGACGACGGGGTTGGAAGCATCGAGGGCGGATATCAGCCCGCCTGATGGAGGTTGCTGATATGGATACGACCCGTAAAAGCCTGATCGCGGGGATCGAGGAAAGCCTGTCCCGGATGAGCAAGGGACAGAAAGCGATTGCTGCGTTCATTTTATCGAATTATGACCAGGCCGCATACCTGACGGCGGCCAGCATCGGTGAAACGGTGGGCGTCAGCGAGTCCACCGTTGTCCGATTTGCCATGGAACTTGGATTCGAGGGATTTCCTCATTTTCAAAAAGCGCTCAAGGAAGAACTGAAAGTCAAGCTGACGGCCGTCCAACGGCTTCACGCGTCCGGGCGGCTGGCCGGATCGGAGGACATCCTTGGATCCGTTCTGCTGGCGGACTCGGACCGGCTGAGGCGGGCATCCGAAAGCGCGGACCGCGACCGCTTCCGGAAGGCAGTGGAAATCATCCTGTCCGCCCGCCGGATCTTCATCGTCGGTGTCCGCAGTTCCTCTCCGCTGGCTTCCTTCATGGCCTATTACTTCAACTACATTTTCGACGATGTGCGCCTGCTCAATCCAACGGGAGCAAGCGACATGTTTGAGCAAATCATGCCGGCAGGACATGGTGACGTCGTGATCGGTATCAGTTTTCCAAGGTATTCCAAGCGAACCATTGACGCCATGTCCTACTCGCGGGGAAACGGTGCTGCGGTAGTCGCCATCACGGACAAGGACGGGACTCCGGTTTCCCAGGCAGCGGATTGCCTGCTTCTTGCACCAAGCGACATGATGTCCTTCGTGGATTCCATGACGGCCCCGATGAGTGTGGTTACCGCGCTGATCGTGGCCTTGGGCATGAAGCAGAAGGACCGCGTCAGCCAGAACCTCGAAAAGCTGGAGCGCATGTGGGACGAGTATGACGTCTACGACAAGGGGGGAAACCCATGACCGAAGATCCGTCCGTCACGCAGCGCCCCATTCCCGGCAGCCGGCTGACCGCCAGTGCGGCCATTCGGCTTGCCCTTACCCAGACCCGCGAAGAAGAGCGGATCGAGGCGGACCAGCAGCGGATGGATGGGTTCCTGGTAGCGGCGGTCGATTTTGGCGGCGAGTTCCTGGCCTCGGTTTCCCGCATGGTTGAACGGGCGGTTGTTGCCGCCCATCGGGAAGGGGTTATCGGCAACACCCATGCGGAGGAAGGCGCCATTGCCGGAGCAGCACGGGAAGCCATCTCGCAGATCACCTCCAAAGCCATCGGTTTCAATGTCGGCGGCAAGATCGGCATTGCGCGGTATCACGACCATGTCGCTGTTTGCGCGTTTTTCGGCATCGGGCTGCTGCACCTGAACGAGGTGGCAATCGGCTTGGGGCATCGGGCGGTATGACCGGCTGCGAGGACCGGCCGGTACCGATCCGTTTGAACATCGCGATCGACGGTCCCGCCGGAGCGGGCAAGAGCACGATCGCCCGCCGGATCGCTATTCGGTTCGGCGCCATATACATCGATACCGGCGCCATGTACCGCGCTTGCGCCTTGAAAGCCATTCGTCGCGGCATCTCCATGACGGACGAGGGGCAGCTCTGTCTCATGATGGCGGACACCGGCATCGAGTTCCGCCTGGTCGACGGCGTCCAACGAATTTTTCTCGACGGGGAAGACGTGTCCGATTCGATCCGGACGCCGGAAGTGACGCGAGGCTCTTCGGACATCGCGACATCCCGGACGGTCCGCCGCTGCCTGGTCGAAATCCAGCGCGGCATCGCGCGCGCCGCGGATGTGGTCATGGACGGGCGCGACATCGGTTCCCATGTGCTTCCGGACGCACGTTTCAAGTTTTTCCTCACGGCATCCGACGATGTCCGCGCAGAACGGCGCCTTCAGGAAAACCGGGACCGGGGAACGGGCTCCCTGTCCTTCACGGAAGTACTGGCCGACATCCGTTATCGGGACAGGCAGGACAGCACGCGCGAGATCTCGCCCCTGACCCGGGCGTCGGATGCGGTGTTGATCGATACCAGCGACATGGATATCGACGCAGTGGTCCGTGAAATATCTACCCGGATCGATGCAGAGTTGAACAGATCGGATGAAAGGACGGACGGCGCGTGCAAATAACGCTGGCGAAGACATCCGGATTCTGTTTCGGCGTCGACCATGCCGTCAAGGAAGCCTACCGAATCGCCGGTGAACCGCACGACCGGCCTGTGGTCATGCTCGGTTCGGTCATCCACAATGAACGTGTCATCGAGGATATCCGTTCCCGGGGTGTGCAGGTTGTACACGACTTGGAAAAGGTTCCGGATGGAGCCCTGGTGCTTGTCCGGACGCATGGCGTCCCCCCGGACACACTGGCGCAGCTCCGGGAGAAGGATTGCGAGATCGTGGACTGCACCTGTCCGTTTGTCTCGCGCATCCATACAATCGCCGCGGAGCAGCGGGCCGCAGGCCGCCGGCTTATCATAGCGGGTTCCCCGAACCACCCCGAAGTGGTCGGCATCGACGGGCATGGCGGCGGTACCGCCATTGTGATCGAGACGGCTGAACAGGCTGAGAAACTCGAACCGGACGGCAATCGATGGGCCCTGGTTGCTCAAACCACTTTTTCTTATCAGGAGTATGGAAAGATTATTCATATCCTGACCAAAAAGTTTTTGGAAAACCTGCAGATCTTTGATACAATATGTATTACGACTGAAAGCAGGCAGAAAGAAGCCTTGGAGCTGGCGGGTGAGTCGGACGTCATGATCGTCATCGGCAGCCGCACCAGCTCGAATACTTCCAAACTTCTGGATACCTGTCTCAGAGCGTGCGCGTCGTCCTATCTGGTTGACGGTCCCGATTCGTTGCCCCCCTTGCCATCCGAGCCGGCGAGGGAGAACCTGCGGATCGGCGTCACAGCCGGTGCTTCGACGCCAGAACGTATAATCAGGGAGGTAATCCAGAAGATGAGCGAAAACGAGGTTTTCATGAGTCAGCAGGAATCAGATGTCAGCTTTTCCGACATGATCGACAGCATCCCCCAGCTTCACAGGGGTGCGACGGTCAAGGGCACGATCGTGCGCTACGACGCGGACAATGTCTATGTGGATGTACACGACAAGTCGGAGGGCAGGATACCTCGCCACGAATTTGAAAGCGACCCGGATTTTGATCTCGACCAGGCGATTGCCGATCACACGGATATTGATGTCTATGTCAGGAGCATCCGCAACACGGAGCTTGGAAAGGAGATCCTCCTCTCCAAGGCACGTGTGGACTTCGGTAAATACAAGGCACTCATTGAGGACGCTTTCGCGAACAAGACGCCCATCAGCGTCAAGGTCGTCAACGTCGTCAAGGACGGCGTCATCGCTTCGTACGGCGGTGTCGACATCTACATCCACAGAACGCAGCTGGAGATGTTCCCGGTTGAGGATCTCGAGTCGTATCGCGGCCAGACCCTTGACATCGTTGTCACGCAGTATGATCCCGACAAGCGCCGGCTGCGCGTTTCCGGTTCCCGCAGGGTGCTGTTGAACGCGGAGCGCCGCACCCGCGCGGAAGGCGTCTGGACGACCATCGCGGTCGGCAACACTTACGAGGGCGTTGTCCGCAGCCTGACGGACTTTGGCGCTTTCGTCGACATCGGCGGAGTCGACGGCCTTGTACATGTGTCGGAACTGTCCTGGAACCGCATCCGCCATCCTTCGCAGGTTGTGACGGTCGGGGATCGGATCGAAGTGTACGTCAAGGACTTCGACCCGGAGAAAAAGCGGATCTCCCTCGGCTACAAGAAAGCCGACCAGGATCCGTACCACGACATCGAAGAGCGGTTCCCGGTCGGGTCGACCGTCCACGGAACGGTGGTCCGCATGTTCCCCTTCGGCGCTTTTATCGAGATCGCGGAGGGCGTGGACGCCTTGTGCCACATCTCCCAGATCTCCAACGTACGCCTTGTCAAGCCGAACGATGTTCTTTCGGAAGGCATGGAAGTCGATGCCCGGGTTCTCGAGGTCAGCAATGCCGACCGCAGGATCAGCATCAGCATCAAGGCCGTCGAGCCCATCGATCCGGTCTATGCCGAGCAACCCGTCGAAGCGCCGCATGAAGAGATGACCGAATACATCGATGGCGTGACCGTCATCGAAAAAGAGGAAGAGGCCGCGCCGGTAAGCGAGGAGTAATCCAGTCCGAAATTCTGCCAGAGCATCCGAAAAGGCTGTCCGCCCGGGCA
>CAZNGQ010000085.1:0-10373 GCA_964572095.1 uncultured Oscillospiraceae bacterium | reverse complement strand
CAAGATCCTCGAAAGCACGGTCGCGAACGTGCCTCCCCAGGGAGGGCGAAAGCATCCCCACCAGGAGTTCCTGCAGATCGACACCACAAACATCCTGTTCATCTGCGGCGGCGCCTTCGACGGACTGGAGAAGATCATCCAGAACCGCATCGGCGTCAAGACCATGGGGTTCGGCGCAGTTGCGGAAAGCCGGCGCGATCTTCCCATCGGCGAGATCCTGGCCCGCATCCTGCCCCAGGACCTGATCCGGTTCGGGCTCATCCCCGAATTCGTCGGCCGCGTACCGGTCGTCGCATCCCTCACCGGGCTGGACCGCGACACGCTGGTGAGAATCCTCAAGGAACCCCGCAACGCGCTGCTCAAGCAGTACCGGAAAATGATGGACATGGACGGGGTCGAACTGATCTTCGAGGACGACGCGGTGGAATCCATCGCTCAGCTCGCGATGGAGCGCAGCACCGGCGCGCGCGGGCTGCGGGCGATCCTGGAGGAGATCATGCTGGACGTGATGTTCGACATTCCTTCCCGGAGCGACGTCGCCCAGTGCATCATCACCCGGGAAAGCATCACGGACCGGAACCCACCCCGGCTGGTCCTAAAGGACGAGCTGATCGCCTGAGTCCGCCACGTCGGATCCATGGATTTCCTGTCGCCAGGAGCCGCCCTTCCGGGGCGGCTCTTTCTGTTTCAATAGAGAAAACAGCGAGGGGGAGCCGGGATGAAAACAGGGGAGATCATTGAGGGAAGATACGAGGTGCGCAGGATCTGGCGGCGTGTGGTCCTGCTGCTGGACCTGTCGACGGGGCGGCATTCCGTCGCGCGGCCGGCAGACGGGTTTGCCAGCCTGGAAGCGGTCGAGACCCTGCGGGAAATCATCCATCCCTCGCTTCCCCGGGTATGCGGCGAGATCGAGACCGCCGGCGAACGCCATATCCTGTTCGAATACCTGCCGGGCGTCGACCTGGAGACGCTCGTCCGCCGGTCAGGCGGGGCGATGGCCCCCCGGCAGGCCGCTGCGATCATGCTGACGATGGCGCGGACGGTCGCGTTCCTCCACGAGTGCCTGGACCGGCCCCTGGTACACCTCGACATCAAGCCCGAACATGTGATCGTGTCCGGAGGCGTTCCCTGCCTGATCGATTTCTCGTCCGCCGTATTGCTGTCCGGCGTGGGCGAGGGGGCGGGGAACCGCGTCCGCGAATCGACGCCGGTCTACGCGGCCCCCGAAATGTCGGTCTGGCGCGGCCCCTGCATCCAGAGCGACATCTATTCGCTCGGTGTGACCTTGTTCTGCTCGCTCGGGGGCACACTGCCCGCGGCCGGCCGGCTGCCGGATCTCCGGGACCTGCCGGAGGGAGGGGTGCCCGACGGATTGCGGGACGTGGTCGGGCGATGCCTGATGGCCGATCCGGCCGCGCGATATCCGTCCATGTCCGCCCTGGCGACCGCTTTATCCGGTGTCTCGACCGTGTCCGCACTGTCCATCGGGGGTAGGATCTGATATCATACTCCTATGGTGATAGCATCATGCTAGAAGATCTGCTTCCCGTCATGGAAAAAAGCATCCTGGATTCCATCGGCTCCATCCCCCTGGTTTTCAAGGGCATGGAACGCACGATGGAGAAGGGGCCGGTTGAGCATGGGAAAAGAAGCCAGCACGAGTACCATGAGCTGACCTACATCCGGAGCGGCCGGGTCGATTTCGAGATCGACGGGAAGCATACGGTGGTCGAGCGTGGCGGAAACATCGTGATCCCCCCCGGCCATGTCCATGTCACCAATGTGCTTGAGGGGAACGCCGACATGGTGGTTCTCTATTTTGTTTTCAACCGGGAAGGCCAATACCGGTACGCGCCCTCCTCCGCGCCGGGCGGCACGTCGGCTGCAGGCGGGGAGGTTTCCGGTGACACCCTCGAGAAGTTCCTGTTGTTCGCCTCGAACGACGGACATTCCGAGGACCATGCCGCCGAACCTTTCCTGAGCATCCGCGGCCGCAGCCGGCAGGACATCGCGGCCGTCGCCGAGCGCATCCTGCGGGAGAGCCGCGAGGATACGTACGCCAAGGAGCTGATGATGCAGCTTCTGACGGTCGAGATGCTGGTCGTCCTGGCACGCGGCCTGCGTGAGGAGTGGGAAGAGGGACTGCGCAAGAAGACCGGAAAGGCAAGGGAGCTCGTGCGGATCGCCCGGGACTACATCGTCGAGAATTTCGACCGCGACATCTCGGTCGCCGACGCCGCCGGGTATGTCTTCCTTAGCCAGGGATACTTCACCAGGGCGTTCCGCGACGAGACCGGGATGAGCCCCATGGCCTTCCTGATGCAGGTGAGAGTGGCCCGCGCCTGCAAGATGCTGGAGCAGCGGGACATGAAAATCAGCGGGATCGCCTCCATGGTGGGCTTCTCCAGCCCGCAGCGGTTCAACGCCGCGTTCCGGAAGCATACCGGCATGACCCCTATGGAATATCGAAAGACCCGTTTGTCGGGAGAGTAGACGACGAGAAGCAGACTCCCCCGGCCGGACAGGAGGAACCCATGACAGAAGACAACGACGCCCTGGGCGCGAAAACCGAAGCCGCCGCGGACAAGATCCACAAGAAAAAGGCCCGGGCGGAGATGGACCTGCCAAGAATCGAGAGCGCGGTGAGGGAGATCCTGCTGGCCATCGGCGAGGATCCCGAACGGGAGGGCCTGCTGGAGACGCCGCGCCGGGTCGCGCGCATGTACGCGGAAGTGTTCGCCGGACTGAACCGTTCCCCGCTGGACGACATCAAGACCTTCCACGAGGCCGACCATGACGAAATGGTCATGGTTGGCGACATCCCGTTCTATTCCATGTGCGAGCATCACCTTGTCCCGTTTTTCGGCAAGGCCCACATTGTCTACATCCCCAAAGAGGGCCGCATCCTTGGCCTCAGCAAGATCGCTCGCGTCGTGGACACCCTGGCGAAACGTCCCCAGCTTCAGGAACGCATGACTTCGAAGATCGCCGACATCCTGATGGAAGCGGTCGAGCCTCGCGGCGTGGCAGTCATCGTCGAGGCGGAACATCTCTGCATGACCATGCGCGGCATCAAGAAACCCGGCTCCCGTACCGTCACATCCGCGTTGCGCGGAATCTGCAGAAGCGATGCCCGTACGCGCGCCGAGGTTCTGGCGCTGCTCAACCGCCCCAGGTGAAGAGGCAAGCGGCGGAGGCGCGGACATGAGCGGAAAAAAGGTCTTCACGGCGTGCGGCAAGACATTCGAACTTGGCGCGCGCACTTATGTCATGGGCATTCTCAATGTCACGCCGGATTCCTTTTCCGACGGCGGAAGCTATTCGGATCCCGATGCGGCGGTGGCCCGCGCGCTCGCCATGGTGGCGGAAGGCGCGGACATCCTTGACGTCGGCGGGGAATCCACACGCCCCGGCCACCGGCCGATCCCGGCCGAGGAGGAGGCGGAGCGTGTCGTTCCGGTGATCCGCAGGCTGCGCGAGGCGATGGATACCGCCATTTCCGTGGACACCTCCAAAGCCCTTGTGGCACGCGAGGCGATCCGCGCGGGAGCCTGCATCATCAACGACGTCCGCGCCCTGCGGAACGATCCCGACATGGTCCGGGCGGCCGCCGACACCGGCGCCGGCCTGGTTCTCATGTACAACGCGACCCCCATGCCGCCCGGCACGGAGGATCCGGATCCTTCCTGGTCCCGGGAGAACGGGCTGATCGCGAAAATCACGCATTTTCTATCCTGGAGCATGCGGCTTGCAGCCGGATACGGCATCGGGCCGGAACGGATTCTGGTCGACCCCGGCATCGGATTCGGCGTCACGGCCGAGGAATCCTGTGAAATCCTGCGCCGGCTGTCCGGGCTTGCCAGCCTGGGCGCGCCCATCCTGATCGGGCCTTCGCGCAAGTCGTTCATCGGGAAGATCCTGGACCTTCCTGTCGAGGAACGTCTCATGGGGACAGCGGCCGCGGTCACGGCGGGCATCCTGAACGGCGCGGATTTCATTCGTGTCCATGATGTCAGGGATATGGTCCGGGTCGCGCACATGACGGATGCAATCATCCGGGGAGGCACAAATGGCTGAAGACAGGATCATTCTCACGGGGATGGTGTTCCGCGGCAACACAGGTGTCCTGTTGTCCGAGAAAAGCGAAGGCCAGGATTTCATCGTGGATGTGGAACTGCGGATGGGCCGGATCGCCGCCTGCGAATCCGATGACCTGGCGCAGACCGTGGACTACGGAGCCGTCTTCCATGAGACCGGGGAGATTGTCGAGCGGAATAGCGACGACCTGATCGAACGTCTGGCCAGCCGGATCGCGCGCCGGATCCTGGACGCGCATCCTCTGGTCCGATCGGTCGCCGTCACCGTCAAAAAGCCGATGGCTCCGATCGAGGGCCGGTTCGACCACATGGCCGTGTCGATCGAGCGAAGCCGGGAGGATTACTAGGTGACGCAGTCCTTTCTGTCGATCGGGGGAAATCTTGGCGACCGTGTGTCCAACCTGAGGCAGGCGGTCGAGGCGCTGGACGCCATGGAGGGGATTCGCGTCCAGGAAGCCTCTTCGCTGTACGAAACCTCGCCGGTCGGCGTATCCGGGCAGCCGGATTATCTGAATGCCGTACTGCGGATCGAGACCGAACGGGATCCCGACGGTCTTCTGGAAGCCTGTCATGCGGTCGAGAACCGGCTGGGGCGGGAGAGAACGGTCCGATGGGGGGCCCGCACGGCCGATATCGACATCCTGACGTTCGGCGATGTCCGCAGCGACCGCCCGGAACTCCTTCTCCCGCATCCGCGCATGGGTGAGCGGGATTTTGTGCAGATCCCCCTCCGCGAACTTCGCGACGGCCATATCGAATGGACCGGGGATGTCCGGCCTTTCGCTTTCGCCTGGTGCCCCTACACGACCCGGACGCCGCGCTGGCTGCATCGCGCGACGACCGGATCGACGAATGACGATATCCGGCAGCTCGCGGCGGTCGGACTGCCTGCGGAGTCGGTCGTCGTGGCCGACCGGCAGACGGCCGGGCGGGGCCGCATGGGCCGGGTCTGGCAGTCGCGGGAAGGCATCGGCGTATGGATGTCGATCCTTTTCCGGCCGTCCGGCACGGATGCCAGACTAGGCGGTCTTGTCCCTCTTGCCGCCGGGCTCGCCGTCGCGCGGACACTCCGGGCCATGGGGGTCGAAGCCTGGTTGAAGTGGCCGAACGACGTCCTGTGCAGGGGGCGAAAGATCTGCGGCATCCTGTGCGAAAGCATCGCCTCGGGAACCCGGCTCGAACAGGTCACGGTCGGGATCGGGCTGAACCTGTTCCATACGCGCGAGGATTTCGGTTCGGAACTGGCAGGAACGGCCACTTCACTGGTTTTGGAAAAGCCGGAGCTTTCCGGTGCAACCCGCGATGCCATCGCATCCGGTTTGTTGTCGGAAACGGTGAAAACGGTTAGAATGGTGGACACAGAAAAGGATGCCCTGCTGGAAGAATACCGGGTCCTGTCCTGGCTGATCGGCCGGACAGTCCGCGCGAAGCGCCCCAGCGGCGCCGGAGACGGCATTCAGGGCACAGTTACCGGAATCTCCGCGGTCGGGGCTTTGATCCTCCAGACCGCGCAGGGCCCTATCGAGCTGGAGAGCGGCGAAGTGACGCTCCATCCGGCAGGAGGTATTCCATCATGAGCGAAGACTCTTTCAACGATCGCAATCCCCGGCCTGCAAAGCCGGAAGGCATCCGTGGCGATGATCGGAAACGCAAGTTCCGGGAATTCGGACCGGCCGGTGGCGGCACGGGCGGGCCCGGCCCCTCCCGCAACTCCGGAAGCAACCCGGGCGAAGGCTCTTCCGGCCCCCGCCAGCAGGGCCCCCGTTTCAGCGGGCAGGGCAATCCATCCGGCGGGGGCAATCCTGGCGGCAACCCGTCGGGGGGCGACAACCGCAACCGCAACCGGCGCAAGGGCGGCGGGGACCGTCGTCCCGGATCCGGACAGGAAGGACGCAGCGGGCCCCCGCAATCCACCCGCGGACAGTCGACGAATCCCCATGCCCAGCCGGGCGCCCATCCCCACGCGGGGCAACCGCGCGACGGTGCCGCGCCCGTCGGCCGCCAGGATCGCCAGCAGCATAACGCCGACCGCAGTCCCCAGCCGCAGGGCGGATCCCGCCCCGCCGGCCAGCGGCAGCCCGGCGGTTCGCCGTCGACTTCCGCCAATACCCCCCATGGTCAGAACCCCGTACAGGGGAAACGGCCGAATGCCCCCCAGAATGCGGCACCGCAGAATGCGGCACCGCAGAATGCGGCACCGCAGCAGGCGGCACCGCAGCCGTCCATTCCCCAGCCACGCGTTGGGGCGCCCCAACCGCAAGTCGTGGCATCTTTCGGCCAGCCGGCCGAAGCGGCTCCGCTGCGGAGCCAGCAGCCTGTGCAGCAGAAGCAGCAGGCCGCCCGCCCCCCTCGAGAGCGCAGCTGGGACCATACCCGGATCAAAGCGGAAGAGAACTATGACGACATCCACCGTGAAAACGAGCGGCTGGAAAAGGAAATCTGGCTCGAGATCGCCGGTATCCATACACTGACGCTGGACTGAGCATGCCGTCCGGTCAGACCTCTTCGCGCTCAACCGACACGCCTCTCCTGGATGCGCTGATGGCGTATGCCGGGACGGGGCGTGTTTCTTTCCATATGCCGGGGCATACGGGCGGTCGGGCTTTCCCCGCCGGGGCGCTGGCCTCGATCGGCGCACTGGATACGACCGAGATGGTTTCCACCGACGACATCAATTCTCCGGAAGGACCTGCCCTGGCCGCGATGGAACTAGCCGCTGACGCGTTCGGCGCGGCGCGGACCTTTTTTCTAACGACAGGGTCGACCGCCGGCGTTCTCGCCATGGTGACCATCGCGACGGCTCCCGGCCGGACCCTGATGTTGCCGCGGGCGGTGCACCGGTCGGTTCTCCATGCGATCGCACTGACCGGCACAGCCTACCGTTTCCTGGATCCGCCGACGGAAACACCGACGGGCGCGGCTTTCTCCCCGATGGTCCAGCCGGCTGCCGCCGATATCCGGGAGGCGCTCGCGAGGGATCCGTCGGTCGGCGCCGTCCTTGTCTGCAGCCCGGACTATTATGGCGTGTGCGCCGACCTGCCCGCGATCGCGGAGGCCGTTCATCGGGCGGGCGCGATGCTGGTCGTGGACGAGGCGCATGGCGCGCATTTCCGCTTCGGTGCCGGTCGGCTTCCGGTCTGTGCGATGGACGCAGGCGCCGACCTGTGTGTCCAGAGCGCGCATAAAACGCTGCCGGCCTTGACCCAGGCGGCGCTTCTTCACGTGTCCGCCCATGCCCTGCGCCGTTTTGGACTGGATCCGGACCGGATCCGGGACGCGGTATCGTTGTACCAGACCTCCAGCCCGTCGTTCCCGATCGCGGCTTCCCTCGACTATGCCCGCGCCTGGATGATGCGGGAAGGAGCGGATCGGATCGGGACACTGATCGGACGGATCCGCGGATTCACCCACAGTCTTCCCCCCCTCATGCATGTGGCCGGTACCGGCCTTTTCGATCCGCTTCGCGATCCGCTGCGGATGGTCATCGACATCTCCGACACCGGGTGGACCGGTCCCGAGATCCTGGGCATGCTCTCGGAGAAAGGGATCGACATCGAGATGGCGGATCTGCGGCGGCTGGTCTGTATTCCGGGCCTATCCGCCACGGACACGGATTTCGAACAGCTGAGCGCCGCGCTCCTGCAGGTTTCGCGTCGGACCCCGCCGGCATGCCGCGACCGGGCGGAGATTGCGGAACTGGACCGGGACTTTTCCCGCGCGATGGGTACGGCGCCGACCCAGGCGGCGCATCCCCGGCGCTTTCTGCCGGGAGCGGCACTGGGGTCCTGGACGCCGTTGGCCCTCTCGGCCGGCCGGGTCTGTGTCCGTGAACTCACTCCGTATCCACCGGGCGTGCCGTTGGTCTGGCCCGGTGAAATACTCGACGGAGAGCGTGCGGCTCTGATCGCATCGCTAGCCGCCCGGGGCATCGAGATCAGCGGGGTCAGGAAATCATCCTCTTCCGATGTATTGGAAATCCTGTCGATCCCGGCAGAGGCGTGCGCCGGATTTGAGGCGGATAATGTATAATTAAAGTAACCCATCACGACCTGCGGATATGAGGAGTGGCATGAACGGCATATTCATCACATTCGAAGGGCTGGACGGAACCGGCAAGACCACCCAGTTGGAGATCGCCGACGAGGCGCTCCGCGCACGGGGGATCCGGACACTGGTGGTCCGCGAACCGGGCGGCACGTGGGTGGGCGAGAGGATCCGCGGGATCCTGCTGGACCGTTCGGGGCGGGATCTGGACGACGTCGCCGAGTTGCTCCTGTTCGCAGCGGCGAGAGCCCAGAACGTGCGGGAGGTGATCCTGCCGGCCCTGGCGGACGGTAGAACGGTCCTGTGCGACCGGTTCATCGATTCGACCGTCGCCTATCAGGGGTATGGCCGGGGACTGGACATCGACACGGCCCGACGGATCAACGAGATCGCGACCGGCGGACTGGTGCCGACCCGCACATACCTGTTCGACCTCCCGGTGGAGGCGGCTGCGGAGCGCATGCGTTCCCGCGAGGAAGGCCCCGACCGGATGGACGCGAACAGCGTCGCTTTCAAGAACCGGGTCCGGGACGGCTACCTGGAGCTCGCACGTCAGGAACCGGAACGTATCATCGTGATCGACGCCTCCGGCACGATCACAGAAACAGCGGAACGTCTGTCACAGAAGATGAAGGAGGTTGCATACCCATGAAAATGATTATGGCCATCGTACACGACGAGGACAGCCCGAGGCTCATGGCGGAACTCAACAAAGCCGGATTCCGCGTCACCAAGCTCAACTCCACCGGCGGTTTCCTCCGGTCCGGCAACACCACCCTCATGATCGTCGTCGAGGACACCCAGAAGGACGAAGTCTTCGCGATCGTCAAAAAGTATTCCAGCAGCCGCAAGGCCGCAATCAATACCAGCGTCACCCCGTCGGCGATCGGCGGAGCCTACATCCCGTATCCGGTTGAAGTCACGGTCGGCGGCGCCACCGTCTTTGTCCTGAACGTCGAACAGTTCGAGAAAATGTAGCCAATGCCCTTTTCCGGCATCATTGGTCAGGAGCAGGTAAAAAGGCGCCTCGGATCCTCCCTTGCGGGGGATCCGGGGCATGCCTGTCTGTTTACCGGCCCTTCCGGCAGCGGCAAGACCCGGATCGCCCGCGAGTATGCCAAGGCGCTGCTTTGCCGGTCGCCCTCCGCCGAGGGGGCGTGCGGACACTGCGACGCCTGCCGCCTGTTCGACAACGGGGTGCACCCCGACTACCGCGAGCTTTCCTCCCCGGACGGCAAGAACATCAAGGTGGAGCGAATCCGCGCCGAGATCGTCGGCGATGTGAACATGCTGCCGCAATACGGCGGGCGCAAGGTCTACCTGATCGATGCCGCCTTCCTGAACGAGCAGGGGCAGAACGCCTTGCTCAAGACCGTCGAGGAACCGCCGTCCTATGTCTATATCCTGATGACCACAACCGGCCCGGAGCGGCTGGTCGGCACCATGGTCTCCCGGATGGCCTATCTGCCGCTCGCGCGTTGTTCGCCCGGTGAACTGCACCGGATCCTCGTCGATTCCGGTGTATCGCCAAGCCTGCCGGCCATGCCGTTTCTGGTGCGGTATGCCAGGGGGATCCCCGGCGTCGCGCTGGACCTGGCCGCGGACACCTGGTTCATCCAGATCCGCGAAGAAGTCCTCGACCGGATGGCCGCCATCGGGGACGAGTCCCGCGCGCATCTGCTGACCGAGGGCTTCGCGTTTTTCAACAAGGAGAAAGACCACGCCGACGACCTGCTCGACATCGCGGGCTCGTGGGTGCGCGATCTGGCGCTGGCCGCGGCCGGCGCGGCCGGAACGGACGGGGAGATGCTGCAGAACGCCGACCGGAGATCGGCGATCCTTGACCTGTGCCGGCGAAACCGCTACGATATCGGACAACTGGACCGTGCCGGATCGGCGATCCAGGGCGCGCGGCGGGGCCTTGCGCTCAATACCAATTTCGAAACCACCATATGCAGTCTGTTGCTTCAGCTGCGGAAGGAGCTGTCCCATGTCTAAAGTCGTGGGGATCCGCTTCCATGGCACCGGTAAGGCCTATCATTTCAACCCGGGCGAGTATGTCCTCCGACAAGGGGACATGGTGATCGTTGAAACCAGCCAGGGAGTTGAAATCGGCCAGGTTGTCGAGGAAGCCATCGAGATTCCTGAAAATAAACTGCAGGCGCCCCTCAAGGGCATCCTCCGCATGGCGGACGAGAACGACCTGCGAATCAAAACCGAAAACGAGCGCAA
>CAZNGQ010000084.1:4524-10429 GCA_964572095.1 uncultured Oscillospiraceae bacterium | reverse complement strand
TTCCATTGTCCTGCCCGTACGCACGCAAAAACTCGCCGATCTTCGCCGGCGGGTTCGAATTGCCCAGAAGGGCGAGGGCGGCAGGGTTCTTGGACACCAGCTGGCCGGATGCGTTGTACAGGAGGACACCAACATCAAGGTCCTGCAGGACCAGATTGGCCCGCTGACGCTCCCCTACGAACAGGTTTGTGGTCTGTTGAAGACTGCGTTGATTACGCAATCGGCCGATCCGGCGCATCAAGGCGCGGAACCCGATTCCCAACAGCAGCAGTCCGGCTGCTGACCCGGCCACGATGCGGGCGGTCGAAGAGTCGACCAGCCCACGGAGCATATCCAACGTGGCGCCTGATCCGAGTATCGAAGGCATCAAGCCGTCGGCACTTCCTTTCAATGGGATGGGAATGGACTTACTTGCCGGACTTGTCCATGGCGGATACGCCTTTGTCGAAATAGTACCCGACACCGCGCTTCGTCAGGATGAAACGGTAGTTGTCCTGGTCGGGTTCAAGTTTCTCCCGGGTACGGCGCACCGTGACGTCGACTGTGCGCACATCGCCGAAATACTCGTAACCCCAGACTTTTTCCAGCAGGGACTCGCGGGAGAAAACCTGCCCCGCGTTCTGTGCGAGAAAACGGACCAGCTCGAACTCCCGCAGGGTCAAGTCGATCATGTCGCCGCCGCGACGGACTTCATACGCGGAATTATCGATGACGAGATCGCCGAACGCCAGGACCTTGTTCTCGTTGTCCTGCTCGCTCTCGGAAAGGCGCACACGCCGAAGCTGCGCCTTGACGCGCGCGAGAACCTCCCGCACGCTGAACGGCTTGGTGATGTAGTCGTCGGCGCCGAGCTCGAGGCCCAGGACCTTGTCGATCTCTTCGCTCTTGGCGGTAAGCATGAGGATGGGGACGTTCACACTCTGGCGCAAACGGCGGCAGACATCGAATCCATCCATTTTGGGAAGCATGCAGTCCAGCAGGATCAAGTCGGGCTTGATCGTCTGGCCCAGCTCAAGCGCCTGCGCGCCATCCCCGGCCGTGACGACGCTGTACCCTTCGCGTTCCAGGTTCGCCTTCAGGATATCGACGATGTTGGGTTCGTCATCCACGACCAGAATTTTAGCTCCCATGCCCATGCCCCCTTATCCAATGAAACGGCTGCGTTCAGTATTCGATGACGACCTTGACCGTGTCGCTCTTGTTCTTGATGTTGTACTCGATCGCTTCCGGAATCTTGTCAAAGGGGAAATACTTGGTGACGATGGAGCCCAGAGGCAGCGGAATACGGCTGACCGCGTCGATGCAGGTCGGATAGAGATTGCGGTAACGGAAGACCGAACGGATCGTCGCCTGCTTGGCAACGACGGTCCCCAGGTCGAAGACCAGCTCCGCGTCCGGCGCCATTCCGACCATCACGATCGTGCCGCCGCGCTTGACCAGCTTGGGTGTCTGCTGCGTGGTGACGCGGCTGCCGGCGGTCTCGAAGACAAGGTCGACCCCTGCGCCGTCCGTCAGGGCCAGGATGCGTTCGACCGCATTCTCGCGGGAGGCGTTGATGACGCCCGCGGCGCCCAGTTCCTTCGCCTTGTCCAGACGAATGTCGAACACGTCCACGACATAGACTTCGTTGACGCCGCGCGCCTTGAGAGCCATCAGCGTACAGAGCCCGATGCAGCCGCTGCCCAGGATCACCGCGCTCTGCCCTACCGTGGCCCAGCCCTGCTCGGCAGCGTAGAAACCCACGGAAAGGGGTTCAATGAGGGCGCCGGATACCGTATCCATCCCGGCGGGGAGCTTGAAGCACATGTTGGCGGGGTGCGCGACATACTCCTGGAATATGCCGTCGACCGGCGGAGTCGCGAAGAAAATCACGTCAGGGCAAAGGTTGTAGTTGCCGGTCATGCAGAAACGGCAATGGCCGCAGGGTATGCCGGGCTCCATCGTGACCAGGTCTCCGACCGCCAGGCCCCGGACCGCGCTGCCGACCTCGACGATGCGGCCGGCGCCTTCGTGGCCGAGCACCATCGGCTCCTTGACGATGAAATCACCGATCCTGCCGTGCTCATAGTAATGGACATCCGACCCGCAGATGCCGCAATGCATCATTTTGATCAATACCTGGTCATCACGAAGCGCCGGAATGTCGCGCTCCTCGTATGCTACCTTGCCGGTCTCCACAAGAACCGCGGCCTTCATTTTTCCAGTCATATCCGTCGTACCTCCACATGCTGCCCGGCGGTCGGCCCGAATGCCCCGCCGGATGTCGTAACCATTATCCTACACTTTCCTTTATAATCAAAGGGAGGCAAGAAAAATGGATCCATCGGAGGCAACCCCATGAAGGCTTTGATCATAGGTGGCACCGGGACCATCAGTACCGCAGTCGTGGCGCATGCCGCCGCGAGCGGGTGGGAACTCTGGCTGCTGAACCGCGGGCAGCGCCCGGCGGAAGTGCCCGAGGGAGTAAAGACCATCACCGCGGACATCGCGGACGAGGCCGCCGTCCTGTCAGCCATCGGGGACCAGCGTTTCGACGCGGTCGCGGATTTCATCGGATTCAACGAATCGCACGCCGAACGCGCGGTCCGCCTGTTCACCGGGAGGACCGCCCAATACATCTACATCAGTTCGGCATCGGTCTACCAGAAACCGCTGTCGAACCATCTCATCGTGGAGAGCACACCGCTGTCCAACCCCTTGTGGGCCTACTCCCAGAATAAGATCGCCAGCGAGAACCACCTGATGGACGCCTACCGCCGCGACGGCTTTCCGGTCACCATCGTCCGTCCCAGCCACACCTACGGCAAGCGCGCGGTCCCGATGGGATACAACGGCTCGAAGGGAAGCTGGCAGGTGCTCGACCGCATGCTGCTTGGAAAGCCCGTTATCGTGCACGGCGACGGGACATCGCTTTGGACCATGACCTGGAACGAGGACTTCGCACGGGGGTTTGTCGGGTTGATGGGCAACACGCATGCAATCGGGGAATCCGTCCACATCACGTCGGACGAGTCCCTGACCTGGAACCAGATTTACGGAATAGCGGGAGCCGCGCTTGGCGTGGAGCCTTTGCTGTACCATGTCTCCTCCGACTTCATCGCCGCATTCGATCCGTCCGCCCGGGGCTCCCTGATCGGAGACAAGGCCGTCTCCGTGGTTTTCGACAACACCAAGATCAAGCGGCTTGTGCCCGATTTCACATGCCCTGTCCGATTTGACCAGGGCGTCCGGCGCTGCCTGGATTACATCCTGTCGCACCCGGAATGCCGTACACCCGATCCGGCGTTCGACCTGCTGTGCGACCGCATGATCGCCGCCCAGGAACGGGCGAAAGCGGAAGCCTTGCCGGCCTAGCGAACCGGCTGCCGCCCGGAAGGCGGCGCTTCCGTTTCCATCCGGTCCCGGGCTTTTCCATGGAGGCCCTATGGACACTGCGGGATCGACCAGCGGAAGGATCGCAGAGTTCCAGATCCGTTCCGGACCGCCGGAGAACATCGTGACCTGCGGGCTTTGCCCCCATGGCTGCAGGTTGCGTGAAGGCTGGTCCGGAATATGCCGCGTCCGGAAAAACGAAAAGGGGATCCTGAGGCCATTGGAGTACGGCCGGGTAGCCGCCGTGGCGCTGGATCCCGTGGAAAAGAAGCCGTTGCGCCACTACATGCCCGGAACGGCAACCTTCTCGGTTGGTTTTCACGGATGCAACCTGAGTTGTCCTTTTTGCCAGAATTTCAACCTTTCCATGGCGGATCTGCCGCGCGAGTCCAAGGCGGATCCGGGACGCCTGGCCGCTTCCCGCCCGATGGATCCATCGGAAATCGTCGCCGCCGCGCTTCGGATCGACGCGCCCAGCATCTCCTATACCTATAATGAACCACTGGTCGCGTACGAAACCGTGCTGGACACTTCGGAGCTGGCCCGCAAGGCGGGGCTTAGGAACATTCTGGTCACGAACGGGTATGTCAACCCGGAACCCATGCGCCGTCTTCTTCCGTTCATCGACGCGATGAACATCGATCTCAAGGCTTTTGACGACAGGACGTACCGGACCTGGTGCGGCGGCCGCCTGCAGCCGGTCCTGGACACCATCGCGCTTTGCCGGACCGCCTGCCACGTCGAAGTCACCATTCTTGTCGTCACCGGCATGAACGACTCCCTGGCCGCGCTCGAGCCGGCCTTCGCATGGTTGGGAAGCCTGGACCGCCGGCTGCCCCTGCACCTGTCGCGCTATTTTCCAGCAAACCGTTATGCCGCGCCGCCGACCGACACGAAACTGCTGTACCGGCTTCGCGACGCCGCCTTGAACCATCTGGAGCGTGTATATGTCGGAAATGTATGAAATGGGACACTCCCATCTGCCCTGTGGTGTTGTCTGTCCCCATCCTCCCATCCTGTTGCCCGAGGTTGGCCAGGGCCGGGAGTCCGAGGCCGTGGCGACCGTTGCCGGCATGAACCGGGTCGCGGATGCCGTCGCGGCGCGCAAGCCGGAGGTCCTGATCTGCATCACACCCCACGGGCCTGCCTATCGCGACGCCTTGTGCATTCAGGACACGGAATCGCTGGAGGGCACCATGGCTTCGTTTGGAGTACCCGGGAATCGAATGGAACTCCCGGTGGACCGGGTCCTGACCGATGCGGTCGTTCTGCAACTGGAAAAAGCGGGGATACCGGTGGTGCGCATGACGCCGGAAACACCTGGCGCCCGACGCGGCCGATCCGCCGGCCAGGTCCTCGACCACGGTTGTTTCGTCCCGCTGTACTTTATCCGACGGGCTTGGCCGGTATTCCGGATCGTTCACGTGACGGCAGGATTCCTGTCGCCGGCAGACCACCTGCTGGCTGGCGCGGCGATCCGGAAAGCGGTGGAGGAGACCGGCGCGGACGCCATGATGCTGGCGAGCGGCGACCTCTCGCACGTCCTGCGTCCGGACGGTCCGTACGGGTTCCACGCGGATGGGCCTGTCTTCGACCGGCAAATCGAGGAGATCCTGAGGTCGGGTGAATTGCGCCGTCTCGTCGACATGGATCCCGTGATCGTGGAAAACGCCGCGCAATGTGGACTGAGGCCCTTGTGCGCGCTGGCCGGCTACCTGTGCGGAACCGGACCTGCGCCGGAACGGGCAAGAACACAGGTTTTTTCACACGAAGGGCCGTTTGGCGTGGGTTATCTAACCGCTTTCGTCGAGGGGGAGAAAGGAGAAAGACCATGACGGAAACTGCAAAAAGAAACGGTATGGATCCATTTGTGATGTTTGCGTATGAGGCCGTACGCATCTGGGTCGTGGAAAAGAAGCGGCTGTCGTGGCTGGAATACACCCGGAAAGGGGACCTTGAACCTGCGTTCTCCATTCGGATGGCCGGGCCAAGCTCCGGAGCGTTCGTTTCGCTGAACCGGCACGGGCTCCTGCGCGGATGCATCGGCACGATCGAACCGGTCCGCGATACGCTGGCGGAGGAGATCTCCTCCAACGCCGTCTCCGCCTGCAGCCGCGACCCGAGGTTTCCGCCTGTCCTGTCGGACGAGCTGGAAGACCTGTCGGTCAAGGTCGACCTGCTTTGTCCGCCTGAACCGTATCATGGAGCGGTTGATTGGGATGTGCGGCGGTACGGTGTGGTCGTTCTCGGAGGAGGCCGCAGGGGAATCCTGCTGCCGGATCTTGACGGAGTGGATTCCGCGGCGGATCAGCTGGAAATCGCAGCCCGGAAGGCGGGACTCCGGCCTGGAGAAGTGGAACACATGTGGCTGTTTGAGGTAGAGCGGCATTCGGACTGAGATCGGCCTTCGGCCGATCTCAGTCCGAATGCCTGGAGAGAATCCGGCTGTGCCGGATTCTCCGCCCGCTGCCGATAAACGATCGGCCTTCGGCCGATCTCAGTCCGAATGCCTGGAGAGAATCCGGCTGTGCCG
>CAZNGQ010000084.1:0-4424 GCA_964572095.1 uncultured Oscillospiraceae bacterium | reverse complement strand
GATTCTCCGCCCGCTGCCGATTTGGAGACCGGCTGTGCCGGACCGGCAGAACTTGTCCATCCGGCGCATTGAAAAAACAATCCATCAAGGATAAAATATTATTGGTCAAAAAGCGGGTAATGGCACTCCGTTTCCGGAGTCGGCCCAAGGCCCGACACCAGCCGAAACGGCTTTTAGCAGGAGTGTGGCACTATGGCGATGATGATGAAGAAGAATGTGGAAGATCTGGCGGTCAAAGGGAAAAAGGTTATCGTGCGGGTCGACTTCAACGTCCCGCAGGACAAGAAAACCGGGGCGATCACGGATGACAAGCGAATCCGCGGCGCGATCCCGACCATCGAGTATCTGGCCGGCCAGGGCGCCCGCGTCATCCTGGTCTCCCACCTGGGCAGGCCGAAGGACGGACCGGATCCGAAATTCTCCATGAAGCCCGCTGCGGACCGCCTGGCTGAACTGATCGGCAAGCCGGTCGTCCTCGCGGCGGATGTCATCGGCGAGGATGCCAAGGCCAAGGCCGCCGCGCTCGAAGACGGCGGGATCCTGATGCTGGAAAACGTCCGTTTCCACAAGGAAGAGTCAAAGAACGATCCCGCGTTCGCCCGCGAACTGGCCTCGATGGCCGACATCTATGTCAACGACGCTTTCGGTACCGCCCATCGCGCGCATGCCTCCACCGCCGGACTGGCCAACTACCTGCCCGCCGTTTGCGGCTATCTGATCCAGAAAGAGCTCGAAGTCATGGGCGCCGCCCTTGCCACCCCCAAACGCCCCTTTGTCGCGATCCTCGGCGGAGCCAAGGTATCCGACAAGATCAGTGTCATCGATAACCTGATCGGCAAGGTCGACACGCTGATCATCGGAGGCGGCATGGCCTATACGTTCTACAAGGCGCTGGGGCACAGCATCGGAAGCTCGCTCTGCGAACCCGACAAGGTCGAGCTGGCGACGGCTCTGCTGGCCAAGGCGGAAGCCAAAGGCGTCAACCTGCTGCTGCCTGTGGACAATATCGTTGCGGATCGCTTCGCCGCGGATGCGAACAGCCAGGACGTCGATTCCACTGAAATCCCGGATGGCTGGCAGGGACTGGACATCGGCCCCAAGACCATCAAACTCTTCTCAGACGCCATCCGGACCGCCGGAACGGTGGTATGGAATGGCCCGGTCGGGGTTTTCGAGTTCGAGAAGTTCGCCAACGGCACCCGTGAGATCGCCCGTGCGGTCGCGGATTCCGGGGCCGTCTCCATCATCGGCGGCGGTGATTCCGCCGCAGCGATCGAGATCCTTGGCTTTGCCGACAAAGTGACGCACATTTCCACCGGCGGCGGCGCCGCACTGGAATTCCTCGAGGGCAAAGTGCTGCCCGGCATCGACTGCCTGATGGACAAGAACGCCCGCCGCGTCATGGCCGCCGGCAACTGGAAAATGAACAACGGCGTTCCCGACGATGCGCTCAAGCTCGTCAATGCCCTCAAGCCGCTCGTGGCCGACGCAACAACCGAAGTCGTTGTCGGCGTACCGTACATCGCTCTTCCGGCCGTTCTTGAAGCCTGCGCGTATACCAACGTCGCGGTGGCGGCCCAGAACTGCCATTTCGAGGACAAAGGCGCCTATACCGGCGAGATCTCGGCCCCGATGCTCGCCCGCATGGGCGTCAAGTACGTGATCCTCGGCCACAGCGAGCGCCGCGAATATTTCGCCGAGACCGACGGAATCGTCAACAAGAAAGTCAAGGCCGCCTTGAACTGGGGCCTCCGTCCGATCTTCTGCTGCGGTGAATCGCTGGAGCAACGTGAAGGCGGTCATACCTTCAGCCATATCCGGTCCCAGGTAGTCTATGGCCTGCAGGGGGTGCCTGCAGAGAAGATGGGTCATATCACGATCGCTTACGAGCCCATCTGGGCGATCGGCACAGGCAAGGTCGCATCCGACGAACAGGCCCAGGAAGTGTGCTTCTTCATCCGCGGAATCGTCCGCGACCTGTACGGCGACGTGGTGGCGGACAGCCAGCGCATCCTGTACGGCGGGTCCGTCAACGCGAAGAACGCAGCCGGCCTGTTCACGATGGCCGACATCGACGGCGGCCTCGTCGGCGGCGCGTCGCTCAAGGCGGACGAGTTCAGTGTGATCAGCCTGGCCTGACAAGAGTCACGACAAAAAAGGCGATGCCGGATGCAATTCACATCCGGCATCGCCTTTTTTCATGGGACAGGCGTCATCCGTTAGGCATGACGCACGTCATCCTTTAGGCATGACGCACGTCATCCGTGCCGGCAGGACGCGCCGCAGAGATGCGCGTGAGGGCACTCCGGCGCCGAAGACGAAGACTTCATGATCGCCGCGGGAGCACCGGTGTAGACGGTCTCCAGATCCATCGATCCGCAGGCCGGGCATGGAACGCGCTTCTCCGCTTTCTCCGCTACAGTCGCGCGCTGGTTGAAAACTTCGCCGCACAATGTGCAGCGCAAATCGTAATAGGGCATGTCCATCACCTCGTTTACAGTTTACCCGGATTGCCGCACAGTGTAAAATCCATTTATCCATGAAGTCCCTGCAGGAGGCAAATGAAAATGAGCGATGTCATTCGAAACCACCCCCGCCCGTCCGCCGATCTTCTGGCAAGATACGAAGATCAGCAGGCGGCGACCCTCCATGAATCCATGGGGAAGCGCGGCGCCTTGACCAACGACATCCGTCCGGCCTGGTTCGGCACCCATGTCTGCGGGTCGGCCCTGACGGTCCATTGCCGTCCCGGCGACAACATCATGCTTCACAAGGCGGTTTCCATCGCCCAGCCTGGCGATGTGCTGGTCGTCAGCGTCGATGGTTTCACGGATGCCGGTATCTGGGGCGAGATCGTGACGGTGGCCGCCATGCAGAAGGGGATCCGGGGAATCGTGACGGACGGAGGTGTCCGCGACACCATGCCGATCCACAAGCTTGGTTTTCCGATGTTTTCCCGCGGGATTTCGATGAAAGGCACAACCAAGTCCACTGCCGGCACCATCAACCAGCCGATTGTCATCTGCGGCGTCCTTGTTCATCCCGGTGACATCGTCGTCGGAGACAACGACGGTGTCGTCATCGTTCCGCTGGAAGAGGCCGAGGCCATTCTGGCAGCAGGCATCGCCCGGGAAAAGAGCGAAGCGGTGGTCATGGACCGAATCCGCAGCGGCGAAAGCACGATGGACATCCTTGGGTTTCAGGCGGCGTACGACAGACTCGGCCTCACGGAGGAATAAGGGATGGCGGAACGCGAGAACTTCGCCTATTATCTCGACCCTGCCGGCGTCCGCAGCCTATGCGAGCGGATTCTGACCGGAGCGGGCCTGCCCGCGGACCAGTCGGCGATCGTTGTGGACAACCTCGTCCGCGCCGATCTGCGCGGCATCAGCTCCCACGGTGTCTCACGCATGGCGGTGTACTCTGAACGGATCGCGAGCGGCGGACTCAACATCGACGGCGTGATCGAGGTCGTTGCGGACGCACCGGCCGCCATGCGGATCGACGCCCGCAACAACATGGGCGCGGTAGCCGGTACGCGGGCGATGCAGCTGGTCATCGAGCGCGCCAGAACCTGCGGCATCGCCGCCGGTACGGTTTACAACGGCAACCACTTCGGCTTTGCGGCCTTTTATTCGATGATGGCGCTTCAGGAGGACATGATCGGCGTTTCGTTGTCCAATGCGCCCGCGACCATGGCACCCTGGGGCGGCATGACCCCGATGATGGGCACCAACCCGTTCAGCATCGCCATACCGACTGCGCGTCATCGCCCGTTGGTTCTGGACTGCGCGTCCAGTTTTGTCGCGCGCGGCAAGATCAACCTGGCCGATATCGAGAAAAAGCCCATACCCGAAGGCTGGGCACTGGATTCCGAAGGCAAGCCGACGACAAACGCGGCGGCGGGCCTTGCAGGCGTGGTCCTTCCGTTCGGCACATACAAGGGCTCCGGTATCGCCATTATGATCGACATCCTGAGTGCAGTTCTGAGCGGCGCGTCCTTTGGCTCCCACGTTGGGCAATTGTATTCCGACGCGGGCGTTCCCCAGAACCTGGGACACTTTTTTGCCGCGGTCAACATCCGCATGCTCAACGACCTGTCCGCCTTCAAGGCCGGCGTCGACCTCATGATCGACGACATCAAGGCCAGCAGGAAAGCGCCGGATGTGGAGGAGATCTTTGTCCCGGGCGAATTGGAATTCGACAACGAGGATTTTTATCGAGTCAAGGGTGTCGGTGTCGGCGCCGGCGTGCTCCGCGACCTGCGGAGGCTGTCGGCCGAGTATGGAGATGGAACCGATCCAGAGGTGTTCCGGATGCCCGGCTGACCTGCCTTTTTAATACTCCCCGGAACTACATCGGCCCGCGCTTTATGCGCGGGCCGTTTTCTGCCATCATGGGAGAACGCGGTCAGATCAGGGCTG
>CAZNGQ010000083.1:0-10521 GCA_964572095.1 uncultured Oscillospiraceae bacterium | reverse complement strand
ACGGACTGCCCGGGTATCGCGCCGGCCAGATCTTTCGTTGGACCGGCAAAGGCGTTACCGCATGGGAACAGTTGTCCGACCAGCCGCAAGCCGTTCGCGCGCTGCTGGCGAAGGACTTTGACATCGACGGGCTGACGGCCGTCGGTCAGGCGGTCTCCGCGATCGACGACACGGTCAAGACCGTCTTTCGCCTTCGCGACGGCAACCTGATCGAAAGCGTCCTCATGCGTTACCGCCACGGGGACACCGTCTGCATCTCCTCTCAGGCGGGCTGCCGCATGGGGTGTACCTTCTGCGCGTCGACCGGCGCCGGTTTCGGGAGAAGCCTGTCGGCCGGAGAGATGCTGGCGCAGGCCGTCCTGATCGGGGCGCAGAACAACATCCGCGTATCGAGGATCGTGGTGATGGGGATCGGCGAGCCTTTTGACAACTACGACAATCTGATCCGGTTCCTCCGGCTGGCGAACGATCCCGAGGGAATGGGGATCGGGATGAGGCACCTGACGGTATCAACTTGCGGGTGTGTTCCCGAAATGCTAAAATTCACAAACGAGGAGCTTCAGGTGAACCTGTCGGTTTCCCTGCATGCTCCGGACGACGACACACGGGCCCGTTTGATGCCCATTGCCCGCAGGTACCCCATGGATTCCTTGATGGAGGCCTGCAGGACCTACACCGACAGGACGGGGAGACGCATCACTTTCGAGTATACGCTCTTCCGCGGCGTCAACGACACGCCGGACCAAGCAAAGAAGCTATGTCGCCTGCTCAAGGGCATGTTGTGCCATGTGAACCTGATACCCGCGAACGAATTCGACGGCGGGCAGTTCGCGAAAAGCGGCCGCGAGGCCGTCCAGGCGTTTCTGGATGTCCTGGAGGCATGCCGAATACCGGTAACTGTACGAAGAGAGCTTGGCACCGACATCTTGGCCGCCTGCGGCCAGCTTCGAAGAGGTCTGGAAAGCGAAAGGGACAACGCCGATGTACGCTGGCGCCACGGACAAGGGCCTGATCCGGATCAACAATGAGGATTGTTACGCGATCCTGACTTCGAACGAG
Source organism: uncultured Oscillospiraceae bacterium (assembly GCA_964572095.1). GTDB lineage: Bacteria > Bacillota > Clostridia > Saccharofermentanales > UBA5734 > JAAYKS01. The sequence continues at coordinate 9,462 of CAZNGQ010000083.1, read as the reverse complement.
AACCTGCCTTACGTCCTGATCATCGCGGACGGCATGGGCGGACACCGTAAAGGGGAACTGGCCAGCCGCATCGCGGTGGATTATGCCGTATCCATGCTGGACGGGACGATCAGCGCCGACGCCGATCCGGCCGCGGTGGCCGAACGCCTGCGGGATGTCGTCGAAAAGGCGAATGTCAAAGTCTACCTGGGTTCCATCGAAAATGAAGACAGCCAGGGCATGGGAACGACGCTGACCATCTCCGTCGTCCTCCCAGGTCATCTGGTCACGGCCCATATCGGCGACACCCGCGCGTATATTCTGCACGACGGCAATCTCCTGCGCGTCACGGTGGACCATACGCTTGTCCAGGAACTCCTGGAGGCAGGCAACCTGACAGCCGATGAGACGTTCAGCCATCCCAAGCGCAACGTCCTGACCCGCGCGCTCGGCGTGCCGGAATATATGCAGGCGGAGACCTACCACCTGCCACTTCGGCGCGGAGACCGGATTCTTCTTTGCTCGGACGGACTGCACGGCTATGTCCGTGAAGACCGGATCCGGCAGGTGCTCAAACGGGAACGGGATCCGGCCTCTGCGGCCGGCAAGCTCGTGGAGATGGCCAACACCGCTGGTGGAGAGGACAATGTAACGGTCGTGATCTGCTTCATGTGATGGTACGACTGTAACGGGAGGACGAAATTGATCGGAATGTCGACGAACGGATACGAAGGACTGGTGCTTGGCAACCGGTACAAGATCATCAGACAGCTTGGACGCGGCGGAATGGCGGAGGTCTATCTGGCGACGGACCTTCTCGAGAACATGAATGTCGCGGTGAAAATACTCAAGGCGGAATTCTCCACCGACGCGGAATTCCTCCGTCGTTTTGAAACGGAGGCCCGCGCCGTCTCCAGCCTGTCGCATCCCAACATCGTCCAGGTATTCGGTATCGGCGAAGAAAACGGGATTCATTACATGGTTATGGAGTACATCGAGGGCATCACCCTCAAGGAACTCCTTCACCAGTGCGTACGCCTCGACTGGGACGCAGCGGTGCCCATCGCCATCCAGATCGGGCTTGCGCTCGAACATGCCCATCGAAAAGGGATCATTCACAGGGACATCAAGCCGCAGAACATCATGATCACCCACGATGTCAAGGCAAAAGTCACGGACTTCGGCATCGCGCGCGCTTCTTCGGCCAATACGATCACGATGACCGGCGGCGGCGCGCTGGGGTCGGTCCACTATTTCTCGCCCGAACAGGCCCGCGGAGGGATGGTGGGGGAGAAGTCCGACATCTATTCGCTCGGCATCCTTCTTTATGAGCTGGTCACTGGCGTCCTGCCCTTTGACGGGGACACGTCGGTATCCATCGCCATCAAGCACCTGCAGGAAAAACCGCAGCTGCCATCCGATCTTCAGTCCCAGATCCCGGTCGGGCTGGACGGCATCATCATGAAATGCATCCAGAAATCCCCGGAGAAACGGTATGCGAATGCCGGTGACCTGGTTGCGGAACTGGACGCGCTGATGATCGATCCGGATGGCGAATACGGGACGCTGGACCGTGCAGCCGAGGTTTCCAGCACGCTCAAGGTCGGGCCGGTCCGGCAGGACCCCAATTATCGCAAGGTGGGACAAATCGAGTCGACGATGAATGAACGCCGCAGGTCCCGCAGACGCGACGTCATCATCATCATCGCGTTGATCCTGGTCGCGGTCATCGCACTTGTGAACGTCGGCATGATCGCCTGGAAAGCATTCACGGAGAGAATCCCCCAGCAAACGACAAAGGAATTCGTCGTCGGGAACTATATCGGCAAGAGCATAACGGATATCCGGCAGCAGCTGCGTTCGGATGGACTGGTCGAGGGGACGGATTTCGAAGTCGAGCTGGTGACCGACGACACCGTGCTGGTCGATCATATCGTCCGACAGACCCCGGCCGCCGGCACCGTCATCCGCCAGACGGTCCTGACGCTTTTCGTCAGCGGCGGTCCCGATCTGATCACGCTCAAGGATTACACCGGCCAGAACTTTTTCACGGTCCTGCCGGAAATGGAGACGACGTTCGGACTGGTTGTCGAGAAAAAGCTGGACACCAGCCAGCAGTTCAACAAGGACTTCATTATCCGTACGGTTCCGGCTCTGGGATCAAAAATCGCCAGGGGAGACACGATCGTTGTGTATGTCAGCGACGGCACCGGTAAAGTGAAGATCACCAAGGACCTGCTCGGGCTGACAAAACAACAGATGGAAGCGAAGCTGGCCGAACTCAAGCTGGTCGCCGGAGGCGTCTCGATCACGCCCGCCGCGACGGCTGCGATCGCCGCCCAGCAGATGACGGCGGAACAACTGGTCTCGGTGGGGTTCAATTTCACCATCGACAGCGAAGTGAACACGAACACGCCGGTCAGTGTCGTCTACGGCACCCCGCAGGATCTGCAGGGTGTATTGAACCCGACTCCCACTCCGGATCCCAATGCGACGACGACCGCTCCGACGACTGCGGCGACAACGGCAACCGTCCCGACCACGGCCGCTCCGACGACACCCGCGGCGACGACTGCAACGACGCCCGGGGTCACAACTCCCGCATCTCGCTGATTCCGGATGTCTGATTGCAGGGAAGCGGTACTGCTCCGGGGGGTGGGAGGCAACTACCTTCTGGCCGATCCCGGCGGGATCGTCGGCATAGCCACCATCCGGGGCGTGCTGCGGCGCGAAACCGCAGTTCCGACTGCGGGCGACCATGTACGGTACAGCCCATCCGGCGATCCCGATGTCCCTTACCGCATCGATACGATCCTGCCGCGGCGCAACCTGTTGCCGCGACCGCCGATCGCCAACCTCGACCTCCTTTTCATCACTGTGTCCGCTGCGGACCCGCAGCCGGATCTGCTGCTTGTGGACAAGATGCTTATACTGTGCGCCGTTCATGGCATCCGCCCTTTTTTGTGCATCACCAAGCGCGACCTCGATCCCGTCGCCGCCGACCGGATACTGGGGGTCTATCGGGATGCCGGTTTCGAGGCGCGCCGTTCCGGCCTGGGAGACTACGACGAGCTGGACTTGCTCCGCGCGGAGATACCCGGGCAGATCGTTGGTATCGCCGGACAGTCCGGAGTCGGCAAGTCGACCATCCTCAACCGCCTGGCAGAGGAGTGGCTGATGGATATCGGTGAGCTCAGCCTGAAAATCAAGAGGGGTCGCCATACCACCCGCAGGGTGGAACTTTTCCCATTTCAGGGCGGGTATCTGGCCGATACGCCTGGATTCTCCTCGCTGGATCTTTGGGATGTCGGCGTGACCGGCCCGCAGGTCGTCCTGGGGTATCCCGAAATCCTGCGCACGAATGAATCCTGCCGTTTTCAGGGGTGCCGGCATATCTCGGAACCCGGATGCGTCGTGACCGCATCGGAAACCATCGACCCGGGGCGCCTGGAACGCTATCGCCGTTTCCGTACCACGCTGGACGACATCGACCCTTATTCGAAACGTCGTCCCTGACCGCATTGGCGATATAATGGGAATGCCCAGATTCCCCAAACGGAGGAATGAACATGATTGCGACCTATACCGAAACGCAAGGCAGACCGGTCATCAGCCCTTCCATCCTGTCCGCCGACTTTGCCGATCTGGCGCAAGACCTTCTCAAAGTGGAGAAGGATGCGGATTGGATCCATGTCGACGTGATGGACGGAATGTTCGTTCCCAATATCACGATCGGGCCGCCTGTCGTCCGGGCTCTACGCAAACGTACCCGCCTGCCTTTGGATGTCCATTTGATGATTGCAGACCCGGACCGTTTTATCGAAGCGTTCGCTGACGCCGGCGCCGACCTGATTACAGTCCATACGGAGGCCTGCACCCATCTCGACCGCGTTCTGCAGCATATCCGTTCCCTCGGAATCGGCGCGGGGGTCTCGCTCAATCCGGCGACCCCGCTGTCGCAGATCGAGGAAGTGCTCGACAAATGCGACCTCGTGCTCCTGATGACCGTCAACCCCGGATTCGGGGGACAAAAATACATCCCCTCCATGACCGGAAAAATCCGGCGCCTGCGCGCCATGATGGAAAAGACCGGATTCCAGTCCCATATCCAGGTGGACGGCGGCATCGGCACCGGAAACGCCGGGGAGATCTTTGAGGCAGGCGCAAACGTCCTGGTCGCCGGCAACAGCGTCTACGGCGCGCCGGACCCCGCTGCCGCCATCCGCGAGTTGCGCGCGGCCGTTTTCGGCCGCACGGCCGAATGAAGACGCTGATCGCCCTGAACGGTCGGATCGCCGACCGCGATGCCTGCGCCCGGATTGCCGCCTCTTGTGGCAGGGTGGTCTGCGCGGACGGCGGTGCCCGACATTTGCGTGATCTGGACATTGTGCCGGACCTTCTGGTCGGCGACCTGGATTCCATCGATGAAGCATCGTTGTCCTGGATGGAGAACCGGGGGGTTCGCATCCTTCGGTATTCCGCGGAAAAGGACTGGACCGATTCCGAGCTTGCCCTGAACGCGGCTTTGGAGAACGCGGGTTCGCCTGGCGATGAGATCTGGATGATCGGTGCGGTCGGGGACCGCCTCGACCACGTCCTCGCCAACCTGGGCATGGCGGCCATGCTTGCCGCGCGCGGTCTTCGCGCCTGGCTGACAGACGGCGTGGCTTATATCACATACATGAAGGGACCGGATATCCTGCGCATCGACCTCGACGAGATGAGGCTCACGGATCCGGTGGTCTCGGTCGTTCCGGCGGCGGGTCTGTCCATGACCGGGGTGACGCTCGAGGGACTGGTCTATCCGCTGCAGAATGCCACGTTGAAACCGGGAAGCACCCGCGGCGTCAGCAACCGCGTCCTTTCAGGCAGAAAGGCCCTTGCCGTCGAGATCGCATCCGGTGAGGGATATGTCACGTTGATGGAAAGCGATTGTTGATTGTAATCCGGGACCGGGTTCAGATCAGGCCGATCTCCCGACCCAGTGCCTGAAATGCGGCTTCGGAACGAAGAATCACCGGCATCCCGACACAGAACGCGAGACGGAAGTGCCCGGGACGGCCGAACGCGCTCCCGGGTACGCACAGGATATTCCATTTTGCCGCGGCTTCCACGAACGAACGGTCATCCGGCATAGGGGAACGCGGAAACAGGTAGAACGCTCCCGCTGGTTTTTTACAGTCGAACCCGGCCCGGACCAGGATTCCGTGCAGGGCGTCCCGCCGCCTCTGGTAATCGGCGACATCGACACGGGCGTCGACTTTCAAAGCCGCCTCGACGGTTTTCTGGATCAGGGAAGGGGCGTTGACAAAACCCAGGATCCGGTTCGCCATGACCAGTCCGTCGACAAGGCGGGCATAATCGTCGGCCGTCTCGCGGACTGCGATATACCCGATGCGCTCTCCCGCGAGGGACAGGGATTTGCTCCAGGAGTTGCACACGATGGCATTTCGGAAGGCCGCCAGCGTGGAAGGGACCGAAACCCCGTCATAAACGATTTCGTTGTATGGTTCGTCGGAGACGACATAGATCGGGTGGTCCGCCTCGAGCAGCGTTTCATTAAGGGAAGCCAGCGTCCGGGCGTCGTAGATCGCGCCCGAGGGATTGTTCGGGGTATTGATGATGATGGCTTTGGTCCTGGACGTGATCGCGGCGCGGATGGCAACCGGATCCGGCAGGAAATCGTCCTGCGTCGTCTGGACGACGACGCAGCGTCCGCCATGGTTGTCCACATAGGACAGGTACTCCATGAAAAACGGGGCGAGGACCAGAACCTCGTCGCCGGGGTCCAGGAGGGTCTTGAAAACGACGTTGAGCGCGCCGGCCGCTCCGGATGTCATCACGATGGATTCCGGCCGGACAGGCAGGCCGGACTGCAGGGACAGTTTTTCGGCGACGGCCGTACGCGTGGACAGGTATCCGCTGTTGCTCATGTAGCCGTGGGTCGCGGCCGTCCGGTCGGAAGCCAGGCGGACAAGCGCTTCGGCGACCGCGGGCGGCAGGTCGAGATCCGGATTGCCGATACTGAAGTCGAACACGTTGTCGTCGCCGTAGATCGCCTTGAGGCGCATGCCCTCTTCGAACATCTTTCGGATCATGGATCCGGACTGCAGTTTTTGGGACAACGCTTTCGATATCATGGATAACCTCCACCAACGATCCGCGGTACGGAATATGTCGACAATTATATCAGATCCTGCCGTCAGCTGATGTTGACAATACCGCCGGCACTACTGTACAATTCTCTTCGGATCAATTCCATAAAAAGTAGAAGCATCCGCTTCTCACCTCAAACTTCATGTGAAGAGGTAAATCGTGTCCTCAGCCGTCATGGCTGTCGTGCATGTTGCAGCGGATGTAATCATCCGCTTTTTTGTTATCATTCGCAGGAGGTGTGTTCCAATCGCAAAGCAACAAGGTAGTAGTGGTCTTCCGACCAATGACAAGATCCGTTTCCGCGAGGTCCGGCTGATCGATGCCGAAGGGCAGATGCGCGGCGTTGTGCCGATCGGAGTGGCGAGACAACTGGCCGAAGAGGCCGAAATGGACCTTGTCCTGATCAACGCACAGCCCGACAACCCGGTCTGCAAAATCATGGATTACGGTAAATTCATGTTCGAGCAGGCAAAACGCGAGCGCGAGGCGCGCAAGAACCAGAAAACCACGGAAGTGAAGGAAGTCGGACTGAAACTATCCACGGAAGAACACGACTTCTCGTTCAAGACGAAAAACGCCGTTCGGTTCCTCGAAGACGGTGACCGTGTCAAGGTCAACATCCGTTTCAGAGGCCGCGAGATGACCTACACCAGCCAGGGGTACGAGGTCATGAAACGTTTTACGGAAGCCTGTGCGGAGGTCGCGGTCGTAGACCGGCCTCCACGTATGGAAGGCAGAAACATGACCATGTTCCTGGCTCCCAAGAAAGTCTGACAAATCCGATGACCATCGATAGGAGGACAGCCAAATGCCAAAGCAGAAGACCCACAGCGCATCAAAGAAGAGATTCAAGGTCACGGGAACGGGGAAGATTCTCCGCACCCAGGCTTTCAAGAAGCACATCCTGACAAAGAAATCCACCAAGCGGAAAAGGAACCTGCGCAAGTCCCTCGTTGTCTCGCATGCCGACAGTGCCCGCCTGAAGCAGCTCATTCCCTACAAATAACGCTTGATCGATGCACCCCTAGATATTCCTTTCAGGAGGTAACCAATCCATGTCAAGAGTCAAGAGGGGCGTAACCGCCCGTAACCGTCATAAAAAAATCCTCAAGGCCGCCAAGGGCTATTTTGGACATAAGAGCAAACTGTTCAAGGTCGCCAACCAGCAGGTCATGAAGTCCGGCAATTATTCGTTCCGCGACCGCAGGGCCAAGAAACGTGATTTCCGGAAATTGTGGATCACCCGCATCAACGCCGCTGCGCGCATCAACGGCATCTCCTACAGCCGTTTCATGAACGGCCTCAAGAAAGCGGACATCCTGCTGGACCGCAAAGTGCTGGCGGACATCGCCGTCCTGGACCCGACCGGCTTCGCAGCCTTGGTTGCGCAGGTCAAGACCGCTCGCTGAAAACATCCGGCACTGCATAGTCCGGACCGAATCGCCCCCAAGGATTTCACAGGACGGGTTGCGCCCGTCCTTTCCTATTCCGGGATAACCCCTTCGCAGAGCCGTATTCATGCCATCCGGGGAGGATCCGCGCATGCGTGAGATAGCCAGTCGCCAGAATCCGACCTTCCGCAGGCTGATGGCTGTTTCCAGAGAAAGCGGGGCCGCAGGCAGGGAGTCGGTGATGCTCGAAGGATTCCGGCTTTGTCGGGATGCGATTCTGTCGGGCGTACAGGTCGAATGTCTCGTATTCTCGGAGTCGACGGATCCCGGGCGCCGGGATGAGCTGATGGGACTCGCCATCGATGGCACCGATGCGATCCTTTTGCCGGACAGCCTCTTTCGGTCGATTGCCTCGACCGTGAGCCCGCAGGGCGCCGCCTGTGTTTTCAAGCATCCGGATGCCATGCCGATGGCGACCGTTCCAGCTGCCGGAACCCGCTACCTGGTGCTGGAGAATGTTCAGGATCCGGGCAATGTGGGTGCGATGATCCGCACAGCGGACGCAATGGGCTTCGATGGCGTGATCATCCTGCCGGGGACCGCGGATCCGTTCCGGCCCAAATCGATCCGCAGCGCGATGGGATCGACTTTCCATCTCCCGATCATTCAGGGCGACTCCATCGAGCAGGCGGTGGCATGGCTGCACGGAATCGGATGCACGGTCTATGCGGCCCACCTCGTTGGGAAGGCACTGGAAAGACAAGGTTTGGCGGTGCCCGGAGCGCTTCTGATCGGAAACGAGGGAGCAGGCCTTTCGGACGCAGCGTCCACACTGGCGGACCACCTGGTCCGCATCCCCATGGCTGGCCGGGCGGAGTCGCTCAACGCCTCTTGTGCGGCGGCAATACTGTGCTATTCTATGCATATTGACCATTTGGTCTGAAAGAGAGGGGACTGCATGCAAGCCATCATCATCGGGAGCGGTCGAGTCGCAAAGCACTTGGCGGCCCGCTTGATCGAACAGGGTGAAGATGTCGTTCTTGTTGACAGCGACCGTGCGGCGCTCGAGGCCATACCGCTCGACTGCGTCAAGATCAGGGGGATTCCTTTTGACCGGGACGTGTTGAAAAACGCGGGAGCGGAAACGGCGGATGTCCTGATCGCGGTCAGCAGCAACGATAATGTCAATATGATGTCCACCCAGGTCGCAAAGGAACTGTTCGGCATGAAAAAAGTCTACGCACGCATCGCGAATCCCGACAACCGGGAGGCGTTCGAGGTGCTGGGCGTTCATACGATCTGTTCGACAAGCCTTGTCGTGGACCTGATCATCAGTGCCATTTCCGGGGAAAACGTCGCCGGAAACGTGACCATGTTCAACAGCAGCCTTCGCTTCACGACGGTCAAGGCGTCCGCAGGCCTGGAAGGGCTGGCGTTGTCCAAGCTTGAGCCGGACCGTGACCAGATCGTGTTCGGCATCTTGAGAGACGAACGCCTGCACCTGTACAATCCGGACATGCGGATCCGTGCCGGGGACAGCATCGTCATCTGCGCCCAGAACTGAGCACCCGCGAACAGGGCAAAGGAAGGGGATTCATTAACAATGCGCCTAATAATCGTCGGCGGGGGTAAAGTGGCCTACAACCTCATCAGCACCCTGCCGAGCGGAAAAAGAAACATCACGGTGATCGAGCAGGAGTTCGAGGAATGCGAGCGCCTGGCGGACGAGCTGGACGTACAGGTCTTTCATGGAGACGGAACGAACCGCGAGATCCTGGAGCACGCCGGCTGTGAGGACGCGGACGTCCTGGTGGCCGTCACCGGGCGCGACGAGGACAACCTGATCGCCTGTCAGTTGGCAAAAATCGCATTCAAGGTGAAAACCTGTGTGGCACGGGTCAACAACCCGAAAAACATGGAGATGTTCATCCGCATG
>CAZNGQ010000082.1:0-10657 GCA_964572095.1 uncultured Oscillospiraceae bacterium | reverse complement strand
TGGACACCGATCGGAAAACGGACCTGCGGATTGCGAATTCCATCTGGTTCGACGACGGCTTTGCCGCCGATCCGGGTTTTCTGGAGACCAACGCCGCGTATTACGCCACAGCCGTACGGAAGGTGGATTTCGCGGACGGCCAGGCCGCCGGCACGATCAACGGCTGGGTCCGGCAGGCCACCGCCGGCAAGATCGGGGACATCCTGGACCGGACCGATCCCGAATGCTCCGTCTATCTGCTCAACGCGGTCTCTTTCAAGTCGTCGTGGGAGGATCCGTTCACGCGAACGTATCAAGGCGCCTTCCATACAGGGAGCGGAACGGCGACGGCCAGCTACATGTACCGGAAAAGCGAAGCCGGCTATCTGGCGAGCGATGGGCTGGAAGGTATCCGGATGCCTTTCACCTGCGAGCGGCTCGCCTTTTTCGCCGTGCTTCCGGGCGAGGGCACCGGCGCGCGGGATGCGTTCAACTGCATGGACGCGGCCGCGTTCCAGCGGCTGCTGGGTTCGGAACAGCAGTCTTCCGTCATTCTTCATATGCCGAAGTTCGAGGCGGAATGTAAGACCGACCTGCCGGGCATCCTGACCGGCCTCGGCATGGGGGTGGCGTTTCAGCCGGATGCCGACTTTTCCCTGATGCAACAAGACCATGCCGGGGGACTGTCCATCACCGGCGGCAGCCAAAAGGCCTTTTTCCGAATCGACGAAAAAGGCGCCGAAGCGGCCGCCGTGTCCGGCAAGGCCATCGCCTGCGCCACGACCGCCCAGACAGGACACGAGCTGGTGTTCGACCGCCCGTTCCTGTACGGGATCGTCGACACCCCGACGGGGCTTCCGCTGTTTGTCGGGATCATGGAAAATCCGGTCAATGTAAAATGAAATCCAACTAGACAAAAGGGGGATCTTTTTCACCGTTCCGATCGTATAGGAATCAGTTGGCCCAGGTCCGGACACAGGGGTGCACACCCGGGGGATGTGTTTTGATCCGTAAAAGCGCAACGTCGCGAAAAACCGTCATGTCCGTCAACATCCTGGCCGCGCTTGTCCTGGCCGGCCTGGTCGTCGCCGCGGCGGCCGGGTGGATCCGCATGCCGGGCGCCCCTTCGTGGACCATACGGAACGGCACCGTCCCCGCCGAAGCGCCCGAGCCGGAGAGCGTGTCCGTTTTCAAGGAGTGGCTGCGCAAGAAACACGGAGGCGCCTATCCGGACTTCTTCTCCGGCGCCTGCATCCGGAACGGGATCCTGTGCGTGCTGGTCACCTGCGAGCCCGCGTCGGTCTCCGACGGGATCCGGGCCGTAGTCGGCGACGCCAGCTTCACGATGCTGCAGGCGAAGTATTCCTACAACGAGCTGGAGCGCCAGCGAAGCGCGATGGAGCGCGTGCTGGAGGAACGGCGCCGGCTGTCCGGGGCGGACCGTGCGATCGCCGGCCGCGTCACCGGGCTGGGGATCGACGACCGCTGGAACGAAGTGTACATCGAAGTGGCGGAGTGTACGGGGGAGGAGGTCGAGCTGCTGATGCGGCTCGTCGACCCCTCGGTCCTGATCTCGAAAATCCGGGTGGACAAGCAGGCGCGGAACCTGTCGACGGATCCGTACGGAAACGCCCTCGAGGAGACCGATCCCGCCAGGATGGCCCTGCCGGGGCTGTCCGTCCGGACCGAGTCGCCGCGATACCCCGTCGGCACCCGGGACATCCGGCTGATCCTGCGGAACGATTCCGACACCGGACATACCTTTGGCCGGTACTATTCATTCGAGCGGTTCGACGCCGACGCGGGAATCTGGCGGGCCTGCCCGTTTTTCATGGACTCCCTCTACGGGATGTCGGACACGGGCATCGCGGCGCACGCGACGTCCACGCGCACCGTGACGCTGAGCGGCCTGCAGACGCCGCCGGAGCCGGGGCGATACCGGGTGCTGATCCTGGACAACCGGTACGCGTGCGAATTCGAGATCGTGGAGTAGGGGTTGAGTACGCTGGAACGCGTATGATCTGCTATAGTATCTGCTGTGTCCTGACCAGCGGCGGCATCGTCCGCGCGTTCCGCCAGGCCATTGAAATCGGAAGGATCGACGACAGGTCGTCGGATTACATTGGATATGATTCGTCCTTTTCCATTCCTGTTCAAGGCTGCCGATCGGGGTTTCAACGCATTGGCCTTTGGGACGGACGCCGGATTTCCCATGCCGGAGGCGCATGTGCGTCGCGACGAGGTGACCGTCCTTTGCCTGGTTGCGGCGGTTTTCACATCGGCCGTCCTGTCGGTTGCGGTGCTGGCCGCCATCCTGGCGCTCCTGGCCTGGCAAAAGCGGCTGACGGCGATCGTCCGGTCCGTCCCGGAGTCACGCTGCCTGTTGGCCTGCTCCCTGATCACACTGGCTGTGTCCCTGGTCCGCTGGAACCTCACCGGCATCGCGACGGCTTTCGTCCTGTGCGCGGTCTTCGTGGTGTCGCTGTACATCCGGTCCGTGATGACCCGCGCGCTGTTCGAAAAAATCATCGATGTCGCCTGCTGGGCGAGCCTGCCCGGGTTTGCGGTCATCGTCGCGCAGCGGATGGCCACGATCCGGGAGCCGTTGTTCCGCGCCGGTTCGCTGTTCCTGAACGCGAACTATTACGGCGCGGTCACGGCACTCATGATCCTGCTGTGCATCTACAAGATGATCCAGCCGGAGCAGCGGCACTGGAAATTCTACCTGGCGATCCTCCTCGTCAACGCGGCCGGGCTCAACATCAGCGACTGCCGGTCGGCGATGGCCGCGCTCGGGGTGTCGATCCTGGTGATGCTTTGGTTGTACAGGCGCTTCCGCGACATGGGGATCATGGCTTTTCTGGTCGTCCTGAACGGAGTCCTGATCCGCCTGGTGCCCTGGCTCACGCTCCGGATCGGACACGTGGGCATGGATTTCGCGTACCGCCTCTCGATCTGGAAAACCGCGGCAAAGGGGATCCTGCTGCACCCGTTCTTCGGGCAGGGCGGAGGAACCTACCGACTCATATTCGCCCGTTTCGGGGGACCGGACGAGTGGCACGCGCACAGCCTGTTCCTGGATCCGGTCCTGAATTTCGGCATCATCGGGGTGATGCTGCTCGCGGTGTACTACGGGCGGAACCTGCTGTCCATCCGGAATCTGTCCCGGGATCCGGCGGATCGGCCGCGCTATATCCTCATGGCGGCCGTCGTGGCCTGCGTCGTGATCCACGGGATGACGGACGTCACGGTCTTCAGCGTGCAGACCGGGTTGCTGGTCTCCATCCTGCTGGGGGTCGCGGGAATCCGGGAGAGGCGTCCGGAGACGGACCTCCAGGTCGTGTCAATGGCTGCCCGGTCGGCGAAAGCGAATTGACAGCCGCCTTTTTCCATATACGACGAACCAGATCGGGACGCTGACCGCCGCTCCGGCGTAGAAATCCAGGATGGAATGCTGCTTGATGAACACCGTCGACGCGCAGATCAGGACGCCCGCCGCGACCACGCCGGCGCGGATCCAGGCCTTGTGCGCCGGAGCGGTGTCGAACGCCGCCAGCACGGCGGCGACGCAGCCGACGACATGCATGCTCGGCAGCACGTTGGTGTTGGTGTCCGACCGGTACAGCGCCTGGACGATGCGGGTGAACACGTTGTCGCGCGCGAACGTCACGGGCCGCAGGTCCTGGCCGTTCGGAAAGACCAGGCAGATCGCAAGGCTCAGGGAAAACCCGATGATGATGAAATACATATAGCGCCGGAATGCCGGCACGTCGCGGAGCAGCAGGTACAGGCCGGTCCCGACCAGCAGCGGGTACCAGAGCCCATAGAACACGACAAACCCTTCCAGAAACGGGATCTTGTCGTCAAACGGGGTGTAGGACACCCAGTAGTCCGTAACGACATGCCGTTCCAGCAGGAAGAAAGCGATCAGGTACAACGGCGCGTAGAGGACCAGCAGGACGTGCGCATGGGTTTTCATAGAGGTTCTGAATCGGTTCCGCATGGATGCTGTGCGCTCCGGATTTCCTGGATTCGGCGGGATGCCTATCCGACATTATAGCCCCATCGGCGGCCGGAATGTCCGCGGATGCCCGGCGACCCGCCAGGTTTGGTACAATCAGCATATCCGGGTGATTCAGAATGGCAGGAGGCGTCTATGAAAGCATTGTTTATCGGTGGTACAGGATGCATCAGTTCCGGCGTTTCCAGGCTGGCGGCGGAGCGGGGCGTCGATCTTTATCTGCTGAACCGCGGGAACCGGAGCGAATTCGTCCCGGAGGGGGCGACGGTCGTGACGGGCGACATCGAGGACGTGCCCGCGATGGAGCGCTTCCTGGCGGATCGGCACTTCGACGTGGTCATCGATTTCATCGTGTTCCGGCCCGAACAGGCGGAGCGCGACATTCGGCTGTTCACGGGCAAGACCGACCAGTACGTGTTCATCAGTTCGGTCATGACCTACCAGCGGCCGGTGGGCTACTACCTTGTCGACGAGTCCACGCCGCAAAGCAACCCGTACTCACGCTATGCGCAGGACAAGATCGCGTGCGAAACCCGGTTCATCCGGGAATTCCGCGAGAACGGATTCCCGCTGACCATCGTCCGGCCGTCGCATACGTATTCCGAGACGCGGATCCCCTTCGCCCTCAACAGCGGCAAGAAGCCCTGGTCGCTGGTCGACCGCCTGCTCCGCGGACGGCCGGTCATCGTGCCGGGGGACGGCACCTCCCTGTGGACGCTGACGCACAACAGCGACATCGCCAAGGGCATCGTCGGGCTCATGGGCAACACCCAGGCGATCGGGCAGCCGTTCCACATCACCTCCGACGAGGTGAAAAGCTGGGACCAGTACCTGAAGGTCATCGCAGACGCCGTCGGCATCAAGCCGGTCATCCGGCACATGTCCTCCGAGATGATCTGCGCGTTCGCGCCGGACGTGGCGGAGGGGCTGATGGGCGACCTGTGCCGCAGCTACGTCGTGGACAACGGCAAGATCAAGCGGTTCGTGCCGGGCTATGTCGCCACGACCCCGTTCGAAAAGGGCATCCGCCAATCGATCGCGTATTTCCAGTCGCATCCCGCGCTGATGCAGGTCGACGACGAGTGGAACGCCGTGATGGACCGGATGGTCGCCGCCTACGACGCGGTCATCGCCAACGCCCGGCGTTGATCCGGCGGCCTCCAGCATCTTTCGTTATCCGGGAGGAACCTTATGAAATGGTTCAAGAAACTCAATCGCGGCGCGATCCTGACCGGGCTCCTGCTGCTGGGCGTCGTCGTCTACCTTGTCGCGCTGTCCGCCGGGCAGCGGGCCCAGCTGCCGGCGGTCAAGCAGGTCGTGGCCGACTATGTGCAGGCGGAGCTGGACTGGCAGATGCTGCCCCCGGCGTACCGGACCGACAGTCCGGACATGCCGGCGCAGGAGCTGGCCGCTTTCATCCAGCGGCAGGCTGCGGTGATCCGGTCGCACTACATCGACAACGACGCGATCGTAAAGCCGCGCGTCCGGCTCATGACCGAGGGCCTGCAGGCCCAGGCGGCAGGGCGGGACGTGGTTTTTGACTACCGGAAAACCATTACGGGCTTCGAGGACGTCGTGTTTGACGGGAGCCAGGTGACAGTCTCCTTCCGCTCCCTGACGACACTGGACGGGGCGGGCATGGCGGGCGGCATCACCGAGGAGACCTCCGACCAGGTGATCCTCTTGAAAACGGGGGACCGGTGGCGGGTCGTCTACGCCGCGCTGAACAAGCCGTACAACGCACAGCAGGACCTGTACCCCGACGGCAAGTTTCCGTCCGTGGTGTCCAAATGAGCCGGGCGGAAAACAGGGACGGGAAAGGGACAGGCGATATGGACGCCATACTCAGCATCCGGCATCTGGAAAAGCGTTTCGGCCGGCGCACGGTCATCGACGACATTTCCTTCGACGTGTATTCCGGCGAGGTGTTCGGCTTTCTGGGCCCGAACGGCGCGGGCAAGACCACGACGATCAAGATGGTCATGGGGTTTCTGGCGCCTGACGCCGGAACGATCTCCATCGCGGGGTACGACCTCCGCAAGAACTACGAGCAGGCCATGGCGCTGCTGGGCGGCATCGTGGAGAACCCCGAGATGTACAAGGACCTCAGCGGGCAGGTCAACCTCGAGATGTACGCCCGCCTGCACGACGGGGTGACCCGCGAGCGGATCCGCGAGGCCGTCGCGCTGGTCGGGATGGAAAACCGGATCCGCGACAAGGTCAAGAAATACTCCCTCGGCATGAAGCAGCGCATCGGGCTGGCGCAGGCCATCCTGCACCGTCCGCGCATCCTCATCCTCGACGAGCCGACCAACGGGCTCGACCCTGCCGGGATCAAGGAACTGCGCGACATCCTCAAGAAACTGGCGCACGAGGAGGGGGTCGCGGTCTTCGTCTCCAGCCACCTGCTGTCGGAGATGCAGATGATGTGCGACCGGGTCGGCATCATCCACAACGGCGCGCTGCTGGGGGTCAAGCCGATCGGGGAGCTGATGTCCGACGCGTCCGGCAAGTCCGCGTACCGGTTCACGTCGCCGATGTCCCGGCAGGCCGCCGCCCATTTCGAGGGGCTCGGCCTGGGCCGGATCCGCGCCTGCGACGACCGCCAGGTCGAGGTCGAGATGGAGGAGGCGCTGGTGCCCGAAGCCGTCAAGATGTTCGTGCGCGAGCAGCTGCCGCTGTTCGGAATCCAGAAAGTCGAATCCTCCCTGGAGGACGCCTTTATCCAGATGACCGGGGGAGGTGTTCCCATTGCGTAAAATAGCAGCCCTGACAGTCAACGAATGGATCAAGATATCCCGAAAGACCAGCATCCTGGTCATCGCCATCCTGATGGTCGTCGCCGTGTTCGGTCTCGGCGCGATCATGCGGGTTTCTCTCCGGGAATCGCCGGAAGGCATCAACCGGGAGGACACCTCCTGGGTCCGTCAGGCCATGATGGACACCCAGGTCCAGCAGAAGGCGCAGCTGGCCGACATGGAAGCCCAGCTGGCTGGCGCGGACCCCGGCACCCGCGCGACGCTGGAATCCGAGATCGCCTCCCTGCGGCTGCAGATCGAGGTCTATGACGTCGCCATCGAAAAGGACATCAACCTGATGTCCGGCGACAATTACCTGGCGGACGCGCTTCGGCAGCGGCAGGCGCTGCTGACGGAAAGCGCGACGCTGCAGCGGGTCCCGGAGGCGCAGCGCACCGCGGCCGAGCGGTCCCGGATCGGGGAGATCGCCGCGTTGGCCGCCCGATACGACACGATCGTCGACAACCGCGACTTCGCAGCCTACATCGCCCTGCAGAACGAGATCGTCCGGGCGGATACCACCCTTGACAAGGAGGAGCGGGATCTCCGGACCGGCATCAACGACCTGTGGCTCCGGCTGGATCCCGAAGGCAAGGACGCCGAGGGCCTCACCTACAAGGGGATCCGCTACTCGCTGACCCAGGTGGAGAACCTGCAGCGCTCGCTTCGGGACAACCTGGACTACAGCGGCGGATCGGCCGGCGTCGTGCCGATGTCGCCGGAACGGCGCGACGAGGTGGCCAACGAACTGGCGGTCTTCGTTTTCAAGCTCGAGAACGGCATGCCTGCCGGATACCAGTCCGCACGGCCCGGCGATACCGCGGTCCTTGCGATGACAGGGGTCGGGCTGTTCACGATCATCCTGCTGATGACCATCCTGGCGGGCTCCGCGATCTCCAACGAACTCTCCACCGGGTCGATCAAGTCGCTGATCATCTCGCCCGCGCGCCGGTGGAAAATCTATACGGCCAAGCTGGTCTCGCTGCTGACGACCGGCGCGCTGGCGGGACTGCTGCTGTATGGGGTCGTCATGCTCGCGCACGGGCTGTATTTCGGATTCGGAACCGGGGCGGACTACATCTTCGCCGTCAACGGCGCGGCGGGCGAGACGGATTTCTACCTGTACCAGCTCCTGCGCCTGATGGTCCAGGGCATCGACGTGGCGGTCTACATGATGATGGCGTTCATGCTGTCCATCATCACCCGCAACACCGCGGTGTCGGTCGGGCTCTCCATCGCGGTCTATTTCAGCAGCAGCATCGTCCGGGCGTTCCTGACCATCTTCGAGGGACGCGAGTGGGTCCGGTTCATCCCGTTCACCAACATGTCGCTGGCCGGCCGGATTTTCCCGTACGACACGTCAAGCCAGTCGGTGGGCCTGCTGTTCGGGTCCATCGGCGCGACCGGGGCGCCGCAGGTGTCGTTCTCGCTGGTCTATCTCGCCATCCTGCTGTTCTGCATGGGGTACATCGGGCTGGATTCGTTCACCCGCCGAGATATCAAGTAAAAACCCGGCGGCACCAAGGGAGGCTGACATGGTACCGATCCGCGCGGCGGAGCTGCTCATCGAAAAGATCCGTCGGGACTACCGGGACGATGTCTCGGCCGTCGTGATCATGGGCTCCACGATCTACAACGAGACGCACAGCCGGTCCGACCTCGACCTGTTCTATATCCCCAAAACGGAGCGCGGCAGGAACCTCGGGTTCACATTCATCCTGGACGGCGTGGGCTACGACATCTGGTGCCTTGGCTGGGAACGGCTCGAGCGGATCGCCAACCATGAGGAGCGAATCACGTCCATCGTCACGGAAGGGCGCGTGCTCTACTTCGGTTCGGACGACGACCGGACCCGATGGGAGGCACTGCGGGACAAGGCGCTGGACGTCGGAGACCGGCCACGTTTCCTGAAAATGGCCGGAGAGAAGATCGACGAAGGCGTCCGGGCGTACTTCGACTCGCTGGACGCCCCCGACCTGCCCGGAACCCGCTTCTGCGCGATCGGCGTGGTATACGCCGTGACGCACGCGCTGGCGCTGCTGAACCGGACCACAATCAAGCGCGGGCGCGGCAAGCTCAAGGGCGAAATCCTCGCGATGCCGCTGGTGCCCGCGGATTTTGCGGAACGGTACGACGCCGTGTTTTCGTCAAAAGAAGCCGCCGGTGTCCGGGAAGCCTGCCTGGGGTTGATCCGCGGCGCGGATGCCCTGATCCGGCGCGAGCGAGCGTCGGACATCCCCGCCGTGTCGTTTCCCGAGGCGCTCCACGGGTTTTATGAGGAGCTGATCAATTATTACAACAAGATCTACCACGCCTCCGAAACCGGCGATGCGGTCACCGCGCTGTTCGCGGGCGCCGAGATCGTCCACGAGATCCGCGAGGCGCTCGCCGGGACCGGGGTGTCGGACGCCGGCCTGCCCGATCTCCTCGGACGTTATGACCCGGACGACCTCGGGAGCTACGCGGAGGCGGCCCGGGAACACCAGTCCGGATTCGAGGGGCTGCTGAAGGACAATGGTGTGAGGCCGCGGGTATTCGGGAGCGAGACGGAACTGGCGGACCATCTGGATAAACGGTAGAAACCCGGGCAGCGGGCCCTATCTGTAAATTATCGTTAATTCCCTTGCGGCGCAGGGCGTTGGACGATATGAAATCTGATACAATCAGGACATCCATCCAGCATCTTCACCGAAAAAGGAGTACTCATTATGGCAAACCAGCTGACCATCCACGCCGGATCACCGATCAGCGTCATCGACCCCATGGTCTACGGGCACTTCGCCGAGCACCTGGGCACCTGCATCTACGGCGGGATCTGGGTCGGCGAGGATTCCCCGATTCCCAACACCCGCGGCATCCGCAACGACGTCGTCGAGGCCCTCAAGAAAATGAAGATCCCCTGCCTGCGCTGGCCGGGCGGCTGCTTTGCGGACGAGTACCACTGGAAAGACGGCATCGGCCCCCGGGAAGAACGCAAAAAGATGATCAACACCCATTGGGGCGGCGTCGTGGAGAACAACCACTTCGGCACGCACGAGTTCCTGGACCTGTGCGAGCAGCTGGGGACGGAACCCTACATCTGCGGGAACGTCGGCAGCGGCACGGTCCAGGAGATGTCCGAATGGATCGAGTACATCACGTTCGACGGCGAATCCCCGATGACGGAACTCCGCCGTAAAAACGGGCGCGACAAGCCGTGGAAGCTCAAGTACTTCGGCGTCGGGAACGAGAACTGGGGCTGCGGCGGCCGCATGACCGCGGAGTACTACGCGGGCGAGTTCAACCGCTACAACGTCTATGCCCGCAACTACGGGGACAACAAGCTGTTCCGCGTCGCCGCGGGTCCCCGCAACGACAACTACCACTGGATGGAGGTCCTGATGGACCAGGCCGGGCATTTCATGGACGGCATCGGGCTGCACTACTACACCCGGCTCGGTGATCCGGTCGTGGAGGTCAACATGCCCGACGGCAACCGCCGATACCTGCGGGATCCGGCGCGCGGCCGCACCTCGGCCACCGTTTTCGGCGAAAAGGAATGGTTCGGCATCATGAAGTCGTCGATCCGCACCGAGGAGCTGGTGGTCAAGAACAGCCGGATCATGGACAAGTACGATCCCGAGAAGCGGGTCGCCCTGATCATCGACGAGTGGGGCACCTGGTTCGACTGCGAGCCCGGCACGAACCCCGGGTTCCTGTACCAGCAGAACACGCTGCGCGACGCGCTGTCGTGCGGGACCAGCCTCAACATTTTCAACAACCATGCCGACCGGGTCCGCATGACGAACATCGCGCAGACGATCAACGTGCTGCAGGCGGTCATCCTGACGGACAACGAAAAGATGATCCTGACGCCGAC
>CAZNGQ010000081.1:0-10767 GCA_964572095.1 uncultured Oscillospiraceae bacterium | reverse complement strand
AACCGCGCTGATCGGCGGGGCATTGCTTGGACTCCTCTGCGTGGCAGGCGCCTATGTCCGATCCGACTTCACCGCCTCACCGGAATATGTCTTCTCCCTCTGGTACAACCGTGTCATCATCGGTCTGGTCGTTGGCGCTCCCTGGGCCGCCACGAACAGAAAAATGGCAATGCTTCGCGGAGCCTTGCTGGGATTACTGGTCTCATTTGCTTTCTACAGTTCGACAGGATTTCAGGATCCTGTCAGTTTTGCAGCCGGAATCCTGTACGGCGTGATCCTGGAGGGATGGCTCAGCCGATCCAGGGGGCAACACTCCTAGCCTAGTGAAAACCCGGAGGATGCTGCGATGAACCAGTGGTACAGGCAATTGGTGAAACCTTCCTGGGCGCCCCCCGCATGGGTTTTTGGTCCGGTATGGACGGTTCTGTATGTCGGCATTGCCGTTACGTTTGGCGCAGCGGGATATCTGTTTGTACGATCGCAAATACCCGGACTTGTGCTGTTGCCGTTTCTTTTAAACCTGATGTTCAACATTGCATTCACACCGATCCAGTTCAAGCTGCGAAACAACAACCTCGCGCTTTTTGATATCATCCTGGTGCTGCTTACTTTAGTCTGGGCGCTGTTGGCAATCTATCCGCATGCTCCATGGATATCACTGGTCAACATTCCCTACTCTCTATGGGTTGCCTTTGCTACGGTACTGCAATTCAGCATTACCTGGCTGAACAGGAGAAAGCGAGTTCCGGACAGACCGTAAAGGGAAGCAGCCATGACGCAAAGAACGATGGAGGAACTGCCATGTTTGAAATGCAGGATGAGAGCAAGCCGACCATCGTGGTGAGCCGATGCCTGGGGTTTTGCAAATGCCGATATAACGGGGATGTGATACCGGATCGTTTTGTCCAAAGCCTGGGTGAGCATGTCAATTACGTAACCGTGTGTCCGGAAGTGGAGATCGGGCTGGGCGTCCCCAGAAATCCGGTCAGACTGGTGATGGAAAAGGATGCGCTTGAGCTCTATCAGCCGGCAAGCGGGAATACCTACACCAATGAAATGAACCAATACGCAAAGACTTTTTTTGAATCGGCCGGTCCGATTCATGGATTCATTCTGAAGGGCAGATCCCCTTCCTGCGGAATCAAAGATGTCAAAATCCACTTGAACAAAGAGAAACCCACCGGATCCATAAAAGGGGTGGGGGTGTTTGCTTCCCACGCGATCGAGCGTTACCCCAATCTGCCTATTGAAGAGGAAGGGCGTCTGACTAATTATGCGATCCGAGAGCATTTTCTGACAAAACTATACACGTTCTTCCGATTCCAAAAAGTGAAGTACTCCAGTTCCATGAAAAACCTGGTGAAGTTTCACGCGGACCATAAGTATCTGCTTCTTGCCTATAACCAAAATCAATCAAGAATCCTTGGCAAAATCGTTGCCAACCATGAGCGGAAACCATTTGGAGTAATCGCACGGGAATATGAGTCCCACCTGGGGTTGGCATTCGCCCGCTTGCCGAGCAGGAATAACTACATCAACACCTTTATGCACATATTCGGTTATTTTTCCGACGCCCTCACAGCCAAGGAAAAGACGTTTTTGTTGGATCGGTTTCAAAAATTCAAAGAGGACAAAGTCAGCATCAGTGTCGTTTTGAATCTGATGAGAACGTATGTCATCAAATACGATCAAGCGTATCTGTTGGACCAGGTCCTTTGGGAGGCGTATCCTGAAGCACTGCTCGACATCAGCGATTCGGGGAAATAGCGACAGGCCCACAGAGGAGAAACATCAGTGAGATTTGAGTTTGCAATGGAACACGTGGTCAACAAACGCTCCAGCGTTCGAAATTACTCGGATAGACCGATTGAAACGGAGAAACTCAAGGCGATAGAACGTTTTGTGGATTCCTTGGATAATCCGTTCGAGAGAAAGGTCCACTTTCATTTCATTGACTTAGGCAACCGGCAGGATCAGCAAAAGCTCGGCACGTACGGCGTCATCAAGGGGGCAAAGAGGTATATCGGCGCGAGCATAAAAGCGGAGCCGATGGCTTTGGAAGCGCTGGGGTACGAGCTTGAAGCAGCCATCCTCTATTTGGCCCATCTTGGCCTTGGCAGTTGCTGGCTGGGCGGGACGTTCAAGCGCAACGGTTTTGCGACGGCCATGGAGGTGGGAGAGGATGACCTGTTCCCGGTCATCACTCCTTATGGCTACGGCGCGCCCAAAATGCATATCGTCGAAACCATGATGCGGAAGGTGGTTCGGGCGGACCATCGCAAATCCTGGGACAAGCTGTTCTTCAGCCGCGATTTCCAGTCGCCCCTCGCAAAAGCGGAGGCGGGAGAGCTGGCCTTCCCCCTGGAAATGCTTCGGCTGGGGCCATCGGCATCCAACAAGCAGCCCTGGCGGGTCCTTTTCAAGGATGGTGCGTACCATTTCTACGAGTATAAGGAACCGGGATACAGCGACCTATTCCCCTATGATATTCAACGGATCGATATGGGGATCGCGGCAGCTCACTTTGATCTCTCCGCCATAGAAAAGGGGATCAAAGGTCATTTTGTCACAGCCTGTGAACCGGAACTGGCCTTGCCGGAGCACATGCAGTACGTTTGCACCTGGAGTCGGGAATTGAGCTGAGAACATACATAATTCCAAGAGGATCGGGAAACGGCAATATGATGAACATGGACATCGGCACTTTCATATGGTTCGGAGGATATCGTTGGCGGGTCCTCGACACGCAAGACCATGCGGCGTTGCTCATCACAGAGGATATTATCGAGCAACGGGTATATCATGATAATTATACAAATATAACATGGGCTGACTGTGCATTAAGAGAATACCTGAATGGTGCGTTCCTTGATAAGTTTGCCGCGAATGACAGGTCCAGGATC
Source organism: uncultured Oscillospiraceae bacterium (assembly GCA_964572095.1). Lineage (GTDB taxonomy): Bacteria > Bacillota > Clostridia > Saccharofermentanales > UBA5734 > JAAYKS01. The sequence goes on along the minus strand of CAZNGQ010000081.1, from coordinate 7,864 downwards.
ATTCCGGTACGCAACACAAATCCCGACAACCAGTGGTATGGGACAGAAGGCGGGGCAGATACGCAGGACAGCGTGTTTTTATTGAGCATTGAAGAGGCGGTGTGCCGATATTTCGGTGACAGCCGTTCAAGATTGTATAATCGGAGTGAAAATCAACGATACTGGTTTGAAAGAAAAGATGAGAACAACCAGAAGCGAACTGCGCGATTCGAGGCGGGCGGTGATGGGACCTGGTGGTGGCTCCGGTCGCCCGGCCGCGTCGGCGTAAAAGCCGCATACATCCATGGCGACGGCAACATCGGGATCCAGGGAAACAATGTATTGAAAGGCAACATCGGCGACGGCAGGTGTATCGGCGGAGTGCGTCCCGCTTTGTGGATTAAGTTGGAAACATCGCAATGATACGGGATATGGTGCGGAAGACATGAAAGTCGATAAGGATGGAATCGCGAAAGACCTGCGCTGGATCGGCAGCGTCTGCAGGGTGCTGCTTGGCGGATTTCCAGCAGGCAGGAGCACGGCACGAAAGTGGCCGGGCTTTTTGTCGATCCGGACGAAACGGCAGTACAGCATCCATATCCAGCGCCCCGACCATACCCGTCTCCGGCTTCTCATCCGGAAGCCGGGAGTTCAGTCGCACAAGGGCCCCGGGGTTTTGTGGATCCACGGAGGCGGTTATGCGTCCGGCGCACCGGAGCTGATGGCCGTTTCCATGGCGCGGATAATCGCGAGAGAGTGCGTCGTCGTATCGCCGGACTATCGGTTGTCGGCGGAGAAACCGTATCCGGCGGCGTTGGAAGACTGCCGGCTGGCATTGGAATGGCTGGCTTCGCATGCCGGTGAGCTGGGAGTCCGGGAGGACCAGCTCTTCGTCGGCGGCGAAAGCGCCGGAGGCGGACTGGCGGTCGCGCTGTGTCTGTATGCCCGGGACCATGGCGACATCGCCATTGCCTGCCAGATGCCTCTTTATCCGATGATCGACGACCGGATGCAGACCCGGTCGATGATGGACAACGATTCCCCGGTCTGGGATGAACGAAAGACCCGGATCGCCTGGCAGATGTATCTGGCGGTTTGCGATCCGCAGGCGATACCCAAGTACGCCGCTCCGGCCCGGGAGATCGATTACGCCGGTTTGCCGCCGGCGATCACCTTTGTGGGCAGCATCGAGCCGTTCTGCGACGAAACCGTCCAGTACGTGAACAACCTGGAGAAAGCCGGGGTTCCGGTGGAGTTCAGGTTGTTTGACGGTTGTTTCCATGCCTTTGACATGCTGGCCCCGTGGTCAAGACCCGCAAAGGCTGCCGTCGCCTTTTTCACTGATTGCTTTCGAGTCGCATGCAGCAGTTACTTCGCCCCTCAGAAGGCGCAAAAGGAGCCGCATCCGAATGGAGATCGGGTACAATAGTCTACGGTCCGGGATGAACCTCTATCCCGGTCTTTCGATACACCAGTCGTTGAGATGAAATCAAAGTAAAGAGCAGGAAAGCGCATATGGGTTATCTGTACATTGAAGAGCCGCGCCTGCGGACATTCGGGAAAGCCGTGTTCCAGGCCGCGGGCTATACCGCGGAACAAAGCGCCGACATCGTCGACGTGCTGTTGACCGCCGACCTCTACGGGATCGAATCGCACGGCGTCCAGCGCCTGATCCGCTACTACCGGGCGATGCAGGAGGGCTCGATCCGACCCGACGCCGGCTTCACGGTACTGCACGAGACCCCGGTTTCGGCGGTGATCGACGCCCCCTACACGATGGGGCAGGTGATGGGTAAATACGGCATGCGCCTGGCGATGGACAAGGCCCGCGTCTCCGGGATCGGCATGGTCGTCATCCGGCGCACCAACCATTACGGCATCGCCGGCTATTATGCCTCGATGGCCGCCGAGCAGGACATGATCGGCATCAGCATGGCCAATACCGAGGCGATCATGATCCCCACCCACGGCCGCAAGGCCATGCTGGGCACCAACCCCATCGCGCTCTGCATGCCCGCCGACCCCGTGCCGTTCTGGTACGACGCCGCCACCACCGTCGTGACCCGCGGCAAGCTGGAGGTCTACGACAAGCGCGGCGAGCCCCTGCCGGTCGGCTGGGCCGCTGACGAGGAAGGGCGCGACTGCACCGACGCCGGGCATGTCATCCGCAACATCATCGGCAAGGTCGGCGGCGGAATCCTGCCGCTGGGCGGGCTGGACGAGCATACCGGTTCGCACAAGGGCTACGGGCTCGCCATGATCGTCGAAATCCTCACCGCCATCGTCAGCGGCGGCACCACCGGTCCGCACGTGCAGAAGTCGGGCAACACCGACACCACTTTCACATTGTGGGCCATCGACTACGGGATCTTTGGCGACAAGGCGGAGATCCGCGACCGCATGTCCACCCTCCTGCAGGAACTGCGCGAAAGTCCAAAAGCCTACGGTCAGGACCGGATCTACATCCATGGCGAAAAGGAGCTCGAATCGCGCGAACGCATGCTGCGCGAGGGCATCCCCGTCCAGGAAGCCACGCTGGAGGAGATGCGGATGATCGGGCGGGACCTCGGCGTCGACTGGGTGTGAACCCGGGCACCGCTTGACTCACCTGTTTATTACTCTGTTTCCACTACTTTCTTGAAATTATCCAGGATCGCCTGCCAGCCGTCGCGCTGCAGGTCGAGGGAATTCTCGCGCTCGGCTTCAAACGTCTCGACAACCCGGGTGGAGCCCGGTCCGGATGCCTCAAACGCGACCCGGACCATGCGGCCGTCATCCAGCTGGCTGGCGATGCGATCGCCCGGGACGACCTCCGTGTGGGTTCCGGAGAAATCGAACGACACACTGCCGTCCAGGGCCGCCATCGTGTAGACAAACCGGCCGCCGACGCGCAGGTCGTTGCTGGCAGCAGGGCAGTGCCAGTCGTCGGAGGCATGGTTCCATTTTTTGACACACTCGGGCGAAGTCCAGCACGCCCAGGCCCGTTCCACCGGAGCCTGCACATCGGCAGTCACGGCAATGGAAGCAAACGGCGCCAGGTTCTTTTCACAGATCTCTTTTAGCTTGAGCAGCGCGTTGCTCCATGCCTCGGACATTTCCTCCAGATACTCTTCAAAAGTATCGACATCGACGGAGAAGCGGGTGGACTGCGGCGAAATGGATTCCAGTTCATAGTTCTCGTGGACCTGCGCCCACTTTTTCGCTTCATCACTGTCAAGATCGACGGTGTCGCCGCTGAAAAAGCCGACGGGGTGGATGGATAGCCGCCTGAGGTGTTCGTTGACGAGGATCTCGGCCTGCATGCCCTGGGTTTGCCCCTGGTCGTCCGTCATCCCGAACCGGATGGACTCGCCCTGCTGCCATCCGCCGATAAAGTGTGATCCCGGATAGAAAGCCGCAGCCCAGATCCGGTATTTCTGGTCATCGATGATCGCCGCCCAAACCGTCTCGCGCGGGGCATCGATTTGTATGGATTGCTGTATCTTTTCCATGGTAATTCTCCTTTCAAAGCTGGCAGTCCGGCTGCCCGATCGGGCACTCGGTCCGCATATGCACCGGCTGCAGGACCGGCATGCGCGCGCCGGCGTTTTGCACGGGTTCGCCGGCCTGGACAAGGACTCTATTCATAGCTAGCCCGCCGGCCAGGATCACCAACAGGATCCCGGAACCGATCAGGAGCCACTCGATGCGGATCCGGTCCGCCAGCGGGCCGAAAACAAACATGGCGGTCGGCATCACGCCGCTGGCGATCATGCCCATCACGCCGAATACCCTTCCCATATAGTCCGGCTCGACTTTCTCCTGGAGCAGGACCGTCGCCGGCGTATTGTAGAACGGCATGGTCAGCCCGGTTACCGCCATGATGCCGAGGTAGATCCAGAAGTTCGGAACCACGCCCAGCAGGAAGGTGGTGACGCCAACCATCAGGGTCGAGAACGCGATCGTTTTGATGCGGTTCCGGAACCCGCCCCAGGACGCGATCAGCAATCCGCCGACCAGCATCCCGCTGGAAAAGACGACCTCGATGGCCGTCAGCCGCCAGATATCGTCCCCAAAACTTCGCGTAACCTGCAGCGGCGTCAGGATGGCGACCGGTGTGACCATGATGAACAGCAGTGTGATGTAGGTGAAAAACCGTGCGATATACGCGTGCCGGCGAATGTATCGGACGCCTGCGACTAGGTCCTGCCAGTATCTCTTTTTCTGGTCGGCATCCGAGCGGACATGAGCGGGAACCTTCAGGGTGAGCATCACCAGGATCGCGACCATCGCCGTCACCACATCGATCATCAGGATCAGCTCGAGCGAGGTGAAGTTGAGCAATGCTCCGCTGACCATGGGCGAGACCAGCAGGATGCCCGAGTTCACGCTGGCGAACAGGCCGTTGGTCTTCATGAGCTGGTCTTCCGGGACGATTTGCGGCAGAAAGGCATTGACGGCCGGCGTCTGCACCGCAGTACCCAGCGCGCGGAACAGCGGGATGACGAAGAACAGCCACAAATCCTTGTACCCGGCCAGAAAGAAGACGGCGAGGACCAGGGTGGCTGCGGCAATCAACCCATCCGCCAGCATGATCAGGCGCTTGCGGTCATAACGGTCCGCCCAGACTCCGGCGAACGGGGACAGAAAAAAGGTGGGCAGAAAACCAAACAGCAGGTAGAGCGTCATCATGAAACCGGACTGGGTATCGAGCGTGATCCGCCACAGAATCGCATAGGACACAAGGGACGAACCAAACAGGGAAACGGCTTGGCTCGTCATGAAAAGCAGGGTCTTTCTTTTCCAATCAACGGATGGAGTGTTCATGACATTCCACCCTCTCCATACGCGCCTTTGATGAGGAAGAAGGATCCCCGGATGGTTCCGGCGAGCTTGGACTTCTGCCTGGCGAACTTGAACCTCGCCAAAGCCTCCGGCACTTCCATGCCCTCGGATAGCTTGATGCCGACCGCCCGCCTTTTCGGGTCATCAACCGTGTACATGACGTTGATTTCCAGTCCATCCTCATAGAATACAAACGCCATCCGCATGTTATCGACCTGGAAGCGAGACACTTCCAGCGGACGGGCCTGCAACTCGATATTGCGTTCGTTCTTCAGGATGTGACGGACATAGGCGAGCGTATCCGGATCGTCCTCTACCGGTACGACGGTATAGGTGTGCTTGTACTTATTCATGTAATAGCGGGCCTCATTGGCACGCAACCCGGCCAGCGCTGCCGCGACCGGTGAAGACTCCAGTCCTGTCGTGGAAACATTCTGGTGATCGACGGTATAGGACATGCTCATCACTCCCTTCCGAGTACTGTCTTGATTGTACTCGCAGCTGCGAATGAATCAGGTATCTCATGTGACGACCCTGCCTGGTCTTGTGTTCCTTGACGGTGATTGCGGGGATTGTTAAGCTTGAACTTGCATTAGGCGTGATGGAGGTCTGTTTATGGATCTGAAAAGCCATGTGCTCAAGCAAAAAATCATGCGGCGGATGTTGATCGCCCTGACGCCCCTTGTGCTGTTTTCCGTATTCCTGTTTGGCTGGCGCATGCTGGCTCTTTTGTTTGTCGTCTGCCTGTTCGGCATATTGAGCGAGTATGCCGCCATGCGCCTGATCAACGGGCAGGCGGCAAAGGTCTCCGAGGCGGTCCTGGTGACCTGCTTCCTGTTCACCCTGACGCTGCCGCCGTCCGCCCCCTGGTGGGCGGCTGCCATCGGCATATCGTTCGGTGTCTTCTTTGGAAAAGGGATCTTTGGCGGTTTTGGACGCAACATTTTCAACCCGGCCCTGGTCGGCCGCTGCTTTATCTATGTGGCTTTCCCGGTTTATCTGACCGCCAGCTGGTCCGCGCCGTTCACGGCGTTGCCCGGCGGTTTTGCGAGCTTTGCCGGGATCGATGCCGCGTCCATGGCCACGCCGATGGCGCTGCTGCGGGAGACCGGCGCGGCAACCGGATATTGGAAATTGTTCCTGGGCACGATCGCCGGATCCGCGGGCGAGACCAGCGCGCTGCTGATCCTGGCGGCCGCGGTCTATTTGCTGGCGACCAAAACCGCATCCTGGCGCATCATGTTGTCCTGCACCCTGACGTTTGCGGCCCTCGGGACGCTCCTCTACCTCCTGGACGTCACACAGGCGGATCCGCTGGTTGCGCTGCTGTCCGGGGGCTTCCTGTTCGGTACCGTCTTCATGGCGACCGATCCGGTTTCGGCGCCCGCCGACAAGACCGCGCAGGTGTTCTACGGGGTGCTGATTGCGGCGGCCACCGTGCTGATCCGCACATACTCGCTCTTTACCGAAGGCGTCATGTTCGCGATCCTGCTGGCCAATACGTTTGCGCCGCTGATGGATCGGCAGGTCAAGGCATTCAAGGCCGGAAGGAAGGTGGCTGTCGGATGAAAAGCGGCTATGTCTACACCGTCGGCTTCATACTGGTGCTGAGCATCGTCCTGACCACCGGGCTGGCCCTGACCAATTTCGTTTTCACCCCGAAAATCCGGGAGAACCAGGAACTGGCTGAAAAAGGAGCCATTCTGGATGCGTTCGGCCTCGATACGTCCGGTTCGCCGGAAGACTTGACCGACCGCTTTTCGGAGAGCGTCCGGGAGTCGAGCAGCGGCGATCTGCGGATCTATCAGAAGCTGGATGCCGCGGGCAAGGTGGACGGGCTTGCCGTGCCGTTCAACGGGCCGGGGCTCTGGGGCGCGATCCAGGGCTATCTGGCCGTTTCCGCCGATCGCCAGAAAATCCTGGGCATCGTCTTTACGGCCCAGAACGAGACGCCGGGTCTGGGCGGACGCATCGACGAAACGGTTTTCCGGGACCAGTTCCGCGGACTGGATCTCTCTGCCGGCCCGAATCTGGCATATGGCGCCGCAGACGGCGGGCTGGATGCCATCGCCGGCGCGACCGCCTCATCCAATGCGGTACTGAAGATCGTCAACAACCTGATCGACCAGACGTTGCCCGGATTGGAGGTGGTCCCGTGAGTGAACCGTTCCTCAAGATCATCAAGCGCAATTTATGGCAGGAAAATCAGGTGCTGCGACAGATCCTGGGGATCTGCTCCAGCCTGGCGGTCACCAACCTGCTGGTCAACTCCCTGGTCATGGGGCTGGGCCTGACCTTTGTCACCGGCCTCTCCAGCCTGACCCTGTCCGCGATGCGCAACCTGGTTCCGCATCGGATCCGGATGCTGGTCCAGACCCTGATCATTGCCGCGTACGTCATTTTCGTGGACATCGTCATCAAGGCATACCTCCCGAGCATCAGCAAGGCGCTGGGCCCCTATGTCGGCCTGATCATCACAAACTGCATCATCATGGGCCGCATGGAAGCGTATGCCCAGAAGAACCCGCCGGTGGCCTCCATGCTGGACGGCTTTTTCGCCGGCCTCGGCTACACGTTCGTCCTGCTGGCGATCGCCTGCATCCGGGAGTTCCTCGGATTCGGCACGCTGTTCGGCGTCAACGTCAATTTCATCGGTTTTGAAAGATGGACGATCATGGTCATGCCGCCGTCCGCCTTCTTTATCATCGGCACCATGATCTGGATCGTGTCCAACCGTATGGCGAAAGCCAAGGAAAAGAGACTGAAAACCTGACTGGCAGGAGGTGAATCGGATGCAGACCGTTCCGGCTATCAACCCGTTGATCATCTTTATGGCCTCCATTTTGACCAGCAACATGATCCTGTCCAATTTTCTCGGCATGTGCTCCTATATCTCCGTCTCCACGGAGTACAAAACGGCGAGCGGCCTGGGCAAGGCCGTCACGATGGTCATGATCCTGACCACCGCCATCAACTACGGCGTCTACTGGGGCCTCGTCGTGCCGCTGCACCTGGAATACCTGCAGTACATCGTTTTCATCCTGGTCATCGCGGCGACCGT
>CAZNGQ010000080.1:2672-10789 GCA_964572095.1 uncultured Oscillospiraceae bacterium | reverse complement strand
GATTCCGTCAAGAACGAAGTGCGCTCTATTTCTCGCTGATCGCGGCTGCGGCCAGCGTCCGCATCCTGATCAACGGCAATTGCCCGATGTATGCCCTTTTTCCCATCGTCGGATTCGACGCGACGGTCCGGCTGGACTACCTGACCTTGATCTGGCTGCCGGTCCTCATCACCTTGTTTGCGCAGTCGTTCCGGACATCCGGCGTACGTCCCGGATTCTCCCGCCTCGTCCTGATCCATGCCTCCCTGCTGACCGCCTTGGTCCTGATGGCCCCGATCCATTTGTTCACCCGTTCCGTCTACTATATCGAAGCGGCAGCGCTGGCCCTGGTCGCCGGTGTGGCGGCGCACCTGGCCACACGGCGAGGAGGCGGACTGCGCGCAAACCGTTACCTGCTCGCCGGATTGTTGTGCATGTCCGCGACGGGCGTCCACGACATCCTGTTCCAGGCGAATGTGGTGATCGGATTCGGACGGGAGATCTCCCCGGTCGGCTTCTTTTTCATGCTGCTGTGCTGGATGTACTCGATCGTCAGGAACTACGCGCAAACGGTCCAGGAGAGGGAACAGGCCTTCTCCAGGATCGTCGACATGTCGCGGCACGAGCGGGAGTCCGAACTCAAGCTGCTCAAGGCCCAGATCAGCCCCCACTTCATCTTCAATGCGCTCAATACGATCATTGCCGTCTCCCGGTCCGACTCCGACCGCGCGAGAAGTCTGTTGACCCGTTTCAGTCAATACCTGCGCGGATCGTTCGATTTTGACAATCTCGAAGAACTGGTCCCGTTCGACCAGGAGCTGGCTACGGTCCAGGCTTTTACGGAAATCGAACTGGCCCGATTCGGCTACAAACTGAGCGTCTGCTTCGATATTGAAACCACCCGTTTCCGCATACCGCCCCTCATCCTGCAGCCGCTGGTCGAGAATGCGATCGTCCACGGGATCCGGCCAAAGCCCGAAGGCGGAACGGTGCGCGTCTTCGTTCGTGAAGAGGGAGACCAGGTGGTCATCGGAGTGAGCGACAACGGGGTCGGCATGGACGCGGCAGGAGACCTGCGGATCGCCGGAGCCGGTGTCGGGCTGGCCAATGTCCGGGGCCGGCTGCATCGCCTGCTGGACGCCGAGCTGGAGATAGGTCCGGGATGCGAAGGGGGAACGGTGGTATCCATCCGCCTGGACAAGAAGAGCGTCAAGTGGGAGGTCCCGGCATGCTGAGCTGTATCCTGATCGATGACGAGCCGCTGGCACTCGAAGAGCTGTCGTACCTGCTGCGCGAGTGCCAGTGCGAGGTGGTCGGAACGTTCACCGACGGCGTGCATGCCCTGACCTCCGTGGAAAAACTGCGGCCGGATGTCGTGTTTCTGGACATCAACATGCCGGGCGTCAACGGCATCGACCTCGGCGTGAACCTGCGCTCCCGGCGGGACGACCTGAACATCGTCTACGTCACCGCCCACACCCGATATGCCGTCGAGTCTTTCATCGCCTACCCGACGGACTACATCCTCAAGCCGGTCGATGGGGACCGGCTTGCAAAAACCATCCGAAAGATCGAGAATTCACGCCCCGGACGGGAAGCGGAACGGGGCATGCCGGAGCCACCGATCCGGTGCTTTGGCACATTCGCCATACAGGGAGGAGACGGGAGCGCCCTGCGTTTTCCGACCCGGAAAACCCGTGACCTGCTGGCCTGCCTGATCTGCTTCCACGACCGGCACATGACGCGTGCGGAGCTCCTTGACGCGGTTTTCCCGGGGCCGGACCCGAAACGCGCCCTCAACAACCTGTATGTCACGTTCCACAGGCTGCGCGGGCTGCTGGCGCAGGCCGGAATCCCCAAGGAGGCGCTGGTCATCCGGGATGACTACAGCCTGCAGATCGCCGATGGCACATGCGACTATGTGGATGTCTACCGGTTCCTGCGGGCGAACCCGGCCATCAGCCCGTCCAATGCCGAAACAGCACGACGGATGGTCGAGCGGATCCGAGGAGGATTGCTGACGGACATCGATTCCGATTGGGCCGTGGAGACACGCCAATGGTTCACAGTGCGCTGCGAAGAACTGATGCTGAAAACCGCGGCGCATGAAACCGCTCATGGAAGCCCGATGCTGGCGACACAGATCCTGACCCGGCTGATCGAGCAGAACCGGTTCTCGGAACCGGCGTACCAGGCGCTCATGGACCTGCATATCCTGCTGAAGGACGACAGCGGGTTCCGGTTGGTCTACCAGGCATATTGCCGGATGCTGAATGAAGAACTGGATCTGCAGCCGGAACGGAAATATGTCGAGCACGCCCGAAAAACACAGGGCTGAGGACTCACCCCAGCGCGACGTCCAGCAGCATCATCAGCGCAAAACCAGCCATGCATCCGATCGTGGCGACATCGGTCTCGCCCTTGCCTTCTTTCCGCTGCGCCTCGGGGATCAGTTCCTCGACGACGACATAGATCATCGCGCCGGCGGCGAAAGCCAACGCATAGGGTAGGGTGTTCCGCATCGTGGTTACGGCGTAGGCGCCGATCACACCTGCGATTGGTTCGACCACGCCGGATGCCTGCCCGTACAGGAATGCCTTGGCGCGGCTCATGCCCTCCCGGCGCAGAGGGATGGAGACTGCGGCGCCCTCCGGGAAATTTTGAAGCCCGATGCCGATAGCCAGCACGATGGCCCCTGCCAGCGTGGCGGTGCCCGATCCCTGCGCGACCGCGCCGAACGCGACGCCAACCGCCAGGCCTTCGGGGATGTTGTGCATCGTGATCGCCAGGACGAGCAGGACGCTGCGCTGCCAGTTTGTCTTGGGCCCTTCCGCCTGGCTGCGGTCCAGACCGGCGTGCAGGTGGGGCAGGAGCTTGTCGACAAGCCACAGGAACGCGCCGCCGGCCAGGAACCCGATCACCGCCGTAAGCCAGGCGGTCTGGCCGAGATCCTCCGCCATCTCGATCGCCGGATTCAACAGGGACCAGAAACTGGCGGCGATCATGACGCCGGCGGCGAAGCCGAGCATGGCGTTTAAAACGTTTTTACGTATGGTTTTGAAGAAAAAGACAAGCGCCGCCCCGAGCGCGGTGACGCCCCAGGTGAACAACGTTCCGATCAGCGCCTGGGCGACATGGGGCAGGTTGGCGAATGCTTCCAATGCGCGGTCACTCCTCTGCGTCGTGCTGTTCGATGCTGTATGTCATGTGCGAGAGCCAGCCAAACAGCTGGTGCCGGGGCGCCCGGCTCGATTGCGGGTAGGGGAACTCCAGGATCCGGCGCAAGGTTCGGATACACTTGTCCCGCTGGCGGGAACCGGTGCCGGCAAGCCCGTCCGCGGCGGAATACTGCCGGCAGCTGGTGCAGATCGCGAATCGCAGATGCCTGCAGCGGTGGCGGATTTCATCAAGCCGGTCCTCGTGGTCCAGTATCCCGATCAGTTCCTCGGCCTCCTTGCCATACCCCATCAGCTCTTCCCAAAGCTCCTGGTCCGTGCGATCTTCCATATGGCCGCCTCCGTTGGCAGGGTGACGGATACTGATGGAGAACCGATCCATTGACCTCTTCTCTATTATGTCACATCCTCCGGTCCATGGCAGCCGGTCAACCGCCCATTTCCACCCTCCGGGTCGCGACGGCCTCGATGAACGCATGATCGTGCTCGACCAGCAGCATCGACGGCCGGCTGTCCCGGATCAACTTCTCGATCTGCATGCGGGAGATCACATCGACAAAGTTCAGCGGCTCGTCCCAGACATACAGGTGCGCCGGCTCACACAGGCTTCTGGCAAGCAGCACCTTCTTTTTCTGTCCGTCGCTGAAATCGCGCATATCCCGATCCCATTGGGACTTCTGGACGTCCAGCTTGTTGAGGATGGCACGGAACAGCGGTTCGTCGACCCCGTGATCACGGATGTAGTCCGCGATCCGGCCGGTCAGGTGCGCGATGTCCTGCGAGATATACGACCGGACCAGGCCGCCCCCGATTCGCATCGTCCCGCGATGCGGGACCGTTTCGTCCATGACGAGCCGGAGCAGGCTGGACTTGCCGCATCCGTTCCGACCGCACAGCGCGACACGCTCCCCCTGCCGGAGGACGAAATCCAGGTCCTGAAAAACAGGCCGGTCTCCGTATTGCACCGCAAGATGAGCCGCTTCAACCAATACCGGCTTCCCATACGCCAGGGGGTGCAGCGTAAGCCGGTCGACTCGCTCGACATCCTTCAGCAGGGCGGACTTGTCTTCCACGGCCTGTTGCCTGCGTTGCGCGATGGCCTTGGACCGTTTCATCATCTTTGCGGCTTTGTGGCCGATGTAGCCGCGGTCGAGCTTTCCCGCGAGGTTGTCGTTACGGTATTTGGAATGCTCGACCTTGTCCGACCAGACCGCGGTCTGGCGAACGGCGTCGGTCAGTTTCCCGATCTCCCGCCGCAGTTTTTTGTTTTCCGCCTCTTCGTGACGGTCCTGCCGCTCTTTGTTCCGCCACCAGGAGGAGAAATCCCCCCTCTGGACGTCGATCCGGGTCTTGTTTATCGACAGGATATGGTCGACGCAGTTGTCCAGAAAGGCCCGGTCATGGGACACCAGAATGAACCCTTTCTTTGTGCGTAGGTAATCGCTGACGCTGTGCCGTGCGGCTTCGTCCAAATGGTTGGTGGGTTCGTCGATCAGCAGGAACCGGTTCGGACGCAGAAACAAGGCGATCAGCAGGAGTTTCGTGCGTTCTCCGTGGCTGAGCGTCATGAACGGGCGATCGAGCGTCTCCTCGGCGACCGCCAGGAGGGAGAGCTCGCGCGATAATTCCCAGCCGGCGCATTCCGGAGCGATGCGCAGCACGGCCTCCCGTGCTGTACACGACGGATCGGGGACATCAAACGGAAAGTAGTCAAAGTCCACCGGTGAGGCAATCCGGCCCTGATAGGGAAATCGCCCCATCAGGAGCCGAAGGAGGGTGGTCTTGCCCCGGCCGTTTCGGCCGGTAAGCCCGAGCCTCCAGTCCGTGTCAACCTGGAACGATACGTCGTCGAAAAGATTCTCAAGAGTGCCATCGTGACCAAAGGTCAGATGAGAAACCTGAATGAGTGCCATGAGGTGCCTCCGTCGTACAGCCAAAGGGCCATCACGAGGCGGTGGCGCCCGGGACGGCCGATCTGCGCATGTTGAAAAGCGACGGGAATCACCTCATGGACGTTCTCCTTGCACAATGGATAGGGATCCGGATCAATCCGTATCGATCTTGGACATGGCCTTGGACACCTGGGTGTAGTCCTCGTTGGCAAGATCCCCCGCCCACAGGATGGCGAGAACGTTTTTCGCCTCAAACACCTGGTGCTCGATCGTGCCCGTATAGGAGGAGAGCTTGTCCAGCTCGCGCCGGGCCGCTTCCCGCTGGATCAGCGAGTCAAAGACATACAGGTCCAGTTTTCTCGAACTTTTCTTATGTATGTAGTACACCGTGGCATTCCGGACCTGCAGCATCAGCGAGGTCGCGCCGTCCTCCGCCCGGGTCAGGCTGAACCCCTCGTCGGTGAAGAGCTTCTCCATGTCCTCCAGAGACAGCACCTCTTTTTGGAGATACTTGTCCTTGTCGACCAGGCTGCATCCCGCAGCGGACAAGGCGATCAGCAGGGCGAGAACCAGAACGGTCAGGCGTTTCGCGAGCTTCATAGTGAAATCCCCCGGTTGGCGATGCGCGCAGGCCACTGTTTTGTCTACATATTAGCATGATGTGAACGGGTTGTGTGGATTCACGGATGACCGGTCAGGCACACACGAAAGAAGCGACCCTTGCCAAACTGGACCACGACGGGTTGAGTCAGGCCGACCACAAGGCCGGGATCCTCGATCGTCACCCCGTCGATCTTGACCCCGCGCCCCAGAATGCTGCGGCGCGCCTCCCCGTTGGACGCGGAGACGCCAAGCCGGCGCAGGAGGTCGACCGCCCCGATCGTGCCGGCCGGGTACGCGTCGGCGTCCAGCGACACCTCGACCACCAGTTCGGGAACCGAACCGGACGCGACCTGCCGGTAACGCTGTTCGGCGGCTGCGGCTTCGACCGCTCCGCTGTACATCTCCGTGATCGTCCGGGCATAGCGGAAGTGCGCCTCCCGCACATCCCCGGCGACCGCCGACGCGGCTTCCCGCGCGGGGATGTCCGTCGTGAGGGCGAAATACTGGACCAGGCAGTCGTCCGGCACGCGCATGGCTTTCTCAAACTGGGCGGACGCCGGCTCGTCCAAGCCGATGTAGTTGTCCAGGGACTTGCTCATTTTCTGAACCCCGTCGAGTCCGGGCAGCAGGGGGTAGGTGATGACCTCCTGCGGAACCTGTCCGTATTCTTCCTGCAGCGTCCGGCCGACAAGCAGGTTGAACGTCTGGTCGGTCCCGCCGACTTCCACATCCGCGTGCAGGGCGACCGAATCGTACCCCTGGGCGAGCGGGTACAGCAGTTCGTGCAGATGGATCGCGACGTTGCCCTCGTACCGGGTCTTGAAGTCGTCGCGTTCCAGCATGCGGGCGAGCGTGGTGGAGGAGGCGAGGCGGATGACATCCGCAAAGTCCAGCGCCTTCAGCCACTCCGAATTGTAGACGATGCGGGTGGCTGCCGGATCCAGGATCTTGACGGCCTGCCGGAAGTACGTTTCGCCGCTCCGGCGGGTTTCCTCCAGCGTCAGGGCCGGGCGGGTTTTGCTTCGGCCGGTCGGATCGCCGATCATGCCCGTAAAGTCCCCGACCACGAATACGATCTCGTGTCCGAGCTCCTGGAACAGGCGGAGCCGGCGCAGCACGACGGAATGGCCGATGTGCAGGTCGGGCCGGCTGGGATCGGCGCCCAGCTTGATCTTGAGCTTTCTCCCACTCTCGAGGCGGCGGAGGAGGCTTTCTTCCGAAACGATCTGTACGGCATCCTGCAGAATGCCCTGGATGAGATCTGGTTTATTCATTTTAAACACTCCAATCGCGTTATTCAGTTTTCGTGCAACGGGACCAAACCCGGCCGGTAACCGTCCAATACCCTGGAGCGCCTGATGTGTCGGTGCATATGTCATCCTTTCACTTGAGAAAACAAAAACGACCGATCGCGTATCGCTTTCGGTCGTTGCCTGACGGGGGTGGGATGGCCTGTCAGTGTCGGACAGGATCCCGATGAGAACCCGAACGGGAAAGAAGCGATACGGAAATGCCGGCTTCGCTGCGGTAACAATATCGATAGACGCTGGATCTGCGCATGATGCCGGATCTCCTTCCACGGGCGGATTTACTATGGACAGCATTATATCCATCGCTGAAGGGAATATGCAAGAGGCCGATGAAAACTCAGTACCGTCCCCCCGCCTGTCGGTACGCATCCCGCAGCCAGAACAACACCTCCGCGTCCAGATCCCCGGGTCGCTCGAGGAGCAGATGGTGCATCCACCGTCCGGGATAGGGTTGGACCGTCTCGAGGATGCGAGGGCTCTCGACCTTGCGATCCAGCCCGAAGGACAGGACCAGATAGACTTCCGGTCGGCCTTTGATCCGGCGGATCGGGAGCCAGGCCCAGGCGAACCCCTTTTTCACATGGAAAGCGACCTGGGTCCGGCCTGCGCGGATGCCGACATCGTCGCCCAGCGACAATGCCGCTTCTTCCACCGTCTCGTACAGGACGGCGGTATCCGGATGTCCGGCGAACAGCCGGGCCGCATCCTCATTCATCGGAAGAATCCGCCGGTTTCAATTTCAACTGCATATACGTGTATTTCGGTTCGACGAATCCGAATTTCTCATACAGAGGCTTCCCGTCCGGCGTGGCGGTAAGCTCCAGCTCCGAAACCCCGAGCCGGCGGGCTTCCGCGACGGTTTCACGCAGGAGGGCGGCCGCGATCCCGCGGCGACGGTAGTCCGGACGTGTATAGACATTGAGCACGGTCGCCGCTTTGCCGGTGTAGTACGTCGGACTGGCCGGGCGGTCCGACAGGGCGCAGTAGACGGTGGACACCACCTGACCATCAACCTCGGCCAGAAACGCGAAAAATCCGGTCCCGGTCTGCGACCGGAAATAACGCTCCATCCGGTCGCGGATGCCGCCCTCCTCGTCCGGAACCGCATGACCCAGCGCCTCCCGCAGGAATTCCATCCGCATGCGGATCAGCAGTTC
>CAZNGQ010000080.1:0-2572 GCA_964572095.1 uncultured Oscillospiraceae bacterium | reverse complement strand
CGGCTGTAGATCCCCATCGGCATGGCGTTGAAATCCCAGATGGGGTCGACAAAACTGGCGAAGTTCGCGCCCGGAAACCAGAACGAGAGCAGTACGGGCATGACGAACAGCGCATAGGCCGCCAGCCCGCCGGCGACCGTATACCCGGCGAACCCGAACAGGCGCCACGGGGAGAACGACGACCCCAGCCGGACAAGCGCGACCACGATGAGCGCCAGCCCGGCGATCCCGTCGACCGCCATCAGTCCGAGGTCGCTGCGGCGCAGCGTGATCATGAACTGCAGCGAGACCGGTTTGGCGATGATCAGGTCCAGCGCCCCGTCCCGGATCGTCCGGCGCAGGTCGAACAGGTTCATCATGATCAGGCCGGCATAGATGCCGGTCATCAGGATGAATGTCCCGGAAAACAGCATGATCTCGTCCGGGGAGAGCCCGTTGACATCGACGCCCGCCCGGAAGACCACGTATACGTACATCAGCTTGACGACCAGATAGCCCAGTTCCATGGCGATCCCGGTCAGGAAGTTCGCCCGGTACTCCAACTGGGCCGCGAGCTGGCTTTTCATGAAAAACCAGGCGACGCGGGCGTGTTTTCGCAGTTCCAGCCAAAGCTCCCGCATGTCACCCTCCGACTGCGACGAATCGGCGCATTCCAGCCCGCCAGACGAGCCGGGACGAGCCGTACAGCAGCAGCACCCAGACCGCCTGGACGGCCAGCCCCTGCCAGGCCTCCGGTCCCGACACGCGTCCGCTCAGCACGTCGACCGGAAAATTGATCGTATACCGGAACGGCATCCAGTTCAGGACGGCTTCCGCCCGGCCGAATACGGACAACGGGAAGATGCCGCCGCTCAGCATGATGAACACGATCCGCACCGCCTCGAAAAAGAACCCGATCTCCGTCAGCCAGAACGCGATGGCGCTGACGAGGTAGAACAGGATGAAGTTGATGACAAACGCCAGGAAAAACGCCGGCAGGAACAGCGCGGCCTGCCCCCAGCCGATCGGCAGTCCGGTCAGCCGCGCCATCAGGACGGCGGCAGCGAGCAGCAGCACGGAGACAAGCCCGGTCTGGGCGGTCTTGAGCCCCAGGAACGCGTACAGCCGATAGGGGAAGTAGCCGATCGGCCGGACGATGTACTTGCCCAGCCCGCCGGTCTTGATGTCCTCCGCGATCTCGTATTCAAAGTGCGTCCTCAGCAGCCGGTTCAACAGGCCGGCCATCACGGTGTACACCATCATCTGCGGGTAGGTGTACCCGAACATCGCCGCATCCCCGGTTTTTCCGTAAATCGCGTTCCACATGAAAAGCTGGATGAAGATCTGGAAGAACGCGCTCATCATGTTGAGCAGGAAATCCATCCGGTACTCCAGCCCCTGCTGCATGCCGAGGGAAAACGAACGGCCGTACTTGGTGGCTCCCGTCATGCGCCCGCGCCGCCTTTCTGGTACAGAAGCGCGATGCCTTCCTCGATCGGGATGTCCGCCATTGTGAAATCCACGACGGGAAGCGTCGCCAGGATGACCTGGGAGACCTCGCGGACCTGCTCCCGGTCGATCTCGATCGTGGCGGTCAGCCCTTCGCAGGACTTGACCTCGCCAAAACGGGCCAGATCCCCGGCCGACACGGGAGTCTCCAACTGCAACTGCAGAACTTTTCGCGCGTTGAACAGGTCGTTCACCCGTGCCAGTTCCCCGTCGTAGGCGATTTCGCCCCGGTTGATCAGTACCGCGCGCCGGCAAAGCGCCTCGATGTCGCTCATGTAGTGGCTTGTCAGGATGACGGTGGTCCCCGTCTGCTGGTTGTAGTAACGGATGAATTCCCGGATGCGTCGTTGAGACAGGATGTCGAGGCCGATCGTCGGTTCGTCGAGCATCAGTACTTTCGGTTCATGCAGCAGGGACGCGATCAACTCCATTTTCATGCGCTCGCCCAGCGACAGCCGGCGCACCTGGACCTTGAGCAGGGAACGCACCTCCAGCAGGTCGGTCAGTTCGTCCAAGGTTTTCCGGAACCGGTCCTCCGGAATCTCGTAGATGCACTGGTTCAGCCGGAACGATTCGATGGCGGGCAGGTCGACCCACAACTGGCTTTTCTGGCCCATGACGATGGAAAACGCCATCTTGAACGCCTTGCGCCGCTCCCAGGGGACGTATCCCAGCACGGTCGCTTCGCCGGAGGTCGGATACAAGATTCCGGACAGCATCTTGAGCGTCGTCGTCTTGCCCGCCCCGTTGGGGCCGAGAAAGCCGACGACCTCTCCGCTGTCGATGCGGAAACCGATCCCCTTGACCGCCTCGCGGACAAGCTTCTCCCGGTGGAACAGGTTCCTGAACGAGGAGGAGAGACCGGCCTCTTTTTCATAGTAGTCGAAGTGCTTGGTAAGCCCCTGGATTCGGATCGCTTCCATGTGCGCGCGTCTCCTCTGCTGTTTCCCTATCCAACAGTAACAGCAACCGGCTGATTCGAAAAGACCGCCGCTCCGAAGCACAGGAAATCCGTCCGAAAACCGGTGCTGATCTTGAAATTTCACACGGGTGTAGCACGGCGGCTCGATACTGAAGGCAAACG
>CAZNGQ010000079.1:0-10888 GCA_964572095.1 uncultured Oscillospiraceae bacterium | reverse complement strand
TCCTACATCGCGCGTTTCGGCAGCCATCAGGTGGACCAGTGCCGTACAGGACTTCACGAAGGGCACGAGGCCCGGGAAGGCGTCTGCATCGCATCCGGGAAGCGCAGTCAATACTTCGTCGAGTATCTGGGTGGTTATCAACCCACACCCGAGGAGGTGGAGGCGAAAATCGCCCAAATCGAGCAAGCCGGATCTTATTATGGCGTGGCTAACATCAGGCCTTTCGTCAATGTATGCAACTGTTGTGACGATTGCGACTGCGGTGTCCGCAAGCGCTACGACCTGGGCGATGAAGACGCTTTTTCAAAAAGCCGGTTCGTCGCCTATGTGGAGGATGCGGAAGCCTGTATCGGATGCGGTGCCTGCGAAGACATCTGCCCGTTCCGGAAATCGGTCACCGTCACGGACGGGATCGCGGCAGTGGACGAAAACCGCTGCCACGGCTGCGGCAATTGTGTGGTGCACTGCCCCTCCGGTGCGTTGAAAATGAAAATCATACGTCCCGCCAGCCACATCCCGCGCGTGGAGGATCTGCTGAAAGACGTCTCCGGCAGCGTCTAGCATCCGGCGGTTCCGTTCATTCTTCAGTCGGGTGAACCCGTACGATATTGTCGACAAGGTCGATGTCGGAGATCACACCTTCAACGGAGGTGGTATTGCCGATCACATCGGTCAGGCGGATCGTGGTGCCGGCGACCTGTATGCGGCTGACCCGCTTCTGAACGCAGGTGTCCTGACCTCCAACTGACAGAAACACGGTGGAAAGGCACATAGGGCATCCTCCTGTTTATCCCCTCAGCAACTTCAACGCGGCGTCCAGCTGTGCGTTCCCGTGCTCGAACAATCTGCCGCTTTCAAGCAGCAGATCCGACACACCCATCAGACCCTGTGTTCGTGCATCCTCGGCCAGTTGAGCCAGTTCCTCGACGTGATGGGCGTTGTGCCGGATCATGTAGTCCAGCATCGTGACGATCTCCCGGGTCTCCCCGTGCTCCATGACTGATACCTCCGATTCAATATTCCCGATTCAGGACGATTATAGCGGTCTATTCCTATAATAGGGGAAGGGCTGACAGGATATCCAGTGGAACCATTCGCTTGTCCGTTGAAACGCATTCCACTACGGCGTTATTGATAAGCGCGCTGCTTCTGTTCTAATAGAAGGCAGAAGCGGAAAACGTTTGGGAAGGCGGGGTTGAAGTGGATATGGCCATTAGTGAGAACTTGAGGCGCTTGAGAAAAAGCATGGATATCACGCAGGAGCAGATGGCCGAATTCCTGGGAGTGTCGTTCCAGACGGTCAGCAAGTGGGAACGCGGAGACTGCTTTCCGGATATCGCCATGTTGCCGCGCCTGACCGTCTTTTTCGACATTTCGCTGGATGAGTTGTTCGGTATGGAAGAAATACGAAACAGAAAACATCTCGAGGACACGTTTACTCGCGCTCATGAACAGGAAGCGGCAGGGAACTATCAGGATGCCACCGCGATTCTCAGGAATGCCGTGAAAACTTTCCCCAACCATTATGGACTTCTTTCAGAACTTGCCTTGTCGCTCTCGTTTGAAGAACCCGAATCGAGAGACAGCGCAGCATCGACGAAAGAAGCGATCCTGCTCGGGGAACGTGTACTGAAGAATTGCACGAACGAGAAAGTCAGGAGTACCACGAGAGTTCTTCTATGCTGGCTGTATACAAAAACGGGAGAAAACCAAAAAGCGGTCGATTTGGCTCGAACCTTGCCTCACGTCTGGGAGAGCCGGGAAATGATGATGCCGGAACTGCTTGACGGGCAGGAATCCGTCGATTCGTTGAAGGGATCGATCAGGACCATGTTATCGATCCTCTGTGAAAAAATCGATGCGCTTGAAAGCCTAATGAGAGATCCCAATCGAATGCCAAAAAGAATTGCCCTGGGTCCACCAGATACTGTACCGGGTGTTGTTAGCCCATTGGATAACATAAGCAAGATATCGGTATTTCTTAACGGTGACATGCAAAAGGTCTGGTGAGAAACCGGACCCTCTGCAAATGCGCGTCGAATCTTTACTTTTTTATCGCAGATATCCGCGGATCTCCCCACCCGGATAAGCCGTGGTGTGTACATTGACATAAGCGCGGCCTTCATGGATGGCTGTCACCAGATCGGAAACCGTCAACCCCGTCAGCAGACCCTTGAAATCCGCAGCAGTAAACATGCCGTGATCCAGCGTGCCCTGGGTGCGTCCATCGATCAGCGTTGCAGGCGGTGCGGAAGGATACAGCCATACCGCAATGCCGCCGGTACCTCCGGGAGTCGAAGACACATGGATATGTGCCATGGTCACGTTTCGGATGTTGGCTACGATGAGCCTGTAATGGACAGCGTTTCCGTCGTCACTGACCTGCAGTTTCACTTGCCCCTGGGAAAGAGTTGCCACAGAAGCGGTTAACCGACAAGGTGTGTTGTGTAGTTCATTGGTTTTGCATAAAGCAAGGATGACGTGACCATGATCGATAGGATCATGACCAGGATGAATATGGATTTGCGGCTCATGTGAAACACTCCCCTCAATGAACCTTTTCACCAGCTTGAACAACTGGGAATAACCTTTGTAGGATCACTGTATTCCCATCTGGATCGAATGGATGTAATGGAGGTCACACTCGACAGTATGGTACAATTCGAAAAAAACAGGAGGATCGGCGTGATCTACAAACCGTTTCAGGAACTTCGGCTTTCCCAGCTCGGCATGGGCAATATGCGTCTGCCTGTAGTCGGCGAGCGCGGTCCCATTGACGAGAAAGAGGCGAGCCGGATCATCGCGTATGCCTACGAGCATGGAATCAACTACTTCGATACCGCCTACCGGTACCATAACGGCGAGTCGGAGCGGATCGTGGGGAAGGTGCTCCGCCAGTATCCGCGCGAATCCTGGCACCTCGCCACCAAAATGCCGGGACATATGATGCAGTCGCGCGACGGCAAGCTGGAGCTGATCGGCTACCTGGCCGGTTTTTCGATCACCTCTCCCGCCCAGATCTTCGAGGAGCAGCTGCAGAAATGCGGTGTGGACTATTTCGATTTCTACCTGCTGCACAACCTCTGCGAGACCTCCTATGGTTTTTATACGGATGAAGACATGGGGCTGGTCGAATATCTGCTGGAACAGAAAAAGGCCGGTCGCATCCGGCACCTGGGCTTTTCCGCCCATGGCCGCGCCGACACGATCGAGAGGTTCCTCGCGTGGAAGGATTGTTTCGAGTTCGCCCAGATCCAGTTGAACTATCTGGACTGGACGCTGCAGGATGCGGGCAGGAAATATGAGGTCCTGACCCGCCACGGGATTCCTGTCGTTGTCATGGAGCCCGTCCGCGGCGGTCGGCTGGCCTCCCTCAACGGGACGGCCGACGCTCTGCTCAAAAAGGCTCGTCCGAACGACTCGATCGTTTCCTGGGCGTTCCGGTTCCTCCAGTCGCTTCCCAATGTGCAGGTGGTTCTCAGCGGCATGACGACGATGGAACAGCTTCAGGAGAACCTCGGGATTTTCTCCCGGCATGACCCGGCCACGGATGCGGAAAAAGAGCTGCTGCAGCAGGCGGTGTCCGCCATGATGGATGCGGTGCCGTGTACCGCATGCCGTTACTGCTGCGAGGATTGTCCCCAAAACCTGGATATTCCGAAGCTGATCTCGATGTACAACGAGACCAACTTTGAAAACCCGTCCATCCTGAGCTACACGCTGAACGCCATGAGTGCAGAGGAGCTGCCGGTTGCCTGCATCGCCTGCGGCGCATGCGTGAAGGTCTGCCCCCAGGGGATCGATATCCCCGGTGTCATGCGTAAATTCGCGTTGTCGCTGTCGAAGAAGACGTGAGCACCCGGTGATCCGGAGCCGCTGAGCCGGTGTCTTATCAGCAAACCATTCAACTAGCAAGCTGCCGCCTCGCAAGGGGACGGCAGTTTTTTATTTGGTTTCTGTATATGACGGCAAGGAAACAATAACGATATCACTTCTCATCGACACCGATTTTTGATGTGTCTGAGCTGTTTTTTTCATAGGAACTTCCGGGGTCCATTGTTAAGATCCAGTCATCGTTCACAAAGGCCCATTTATTCGAGGGAGGCTGACAATCATGACAAGACGGTCCATCTCTTTGCTGATCGCTCTTTCCCTGGTCTTTGGTATTTCCGTGCAGGTACTCGCGGGTTACGTTTACAACAATCCGTACGATGCCAGCAACATCGTCTACTACAAGGGGGCGTATGATCCCGCCACGTACCCTCAAAAGTCCCTGGACTCGGTATTCACTACGGATGCCATCGCTGTCGACGGCGTGATGGACGCGGCTTACGGCGGCGCGCCGGCATCCGCCATCGGGAACGTGAAGGAGCTGGGAAACCTGCAATACGCCCAGACTCCCGGCCTCAACCCGACCACAGGGATATTGCGCTCGGTATGGGACGGCCCGGTCCTGTACCTGTTCGTCGAAGTGACGGATGAAAGCCCGATGACGCAGACGGCCCCGCCGGCGAACGGTGGCGCGATGACCGCAAAGCCAGCTGTGCCGACCGACCGGGACAGCGTGGTGTTCGCCTTTGATCTCTGGAACGAGAAAGTGGTGTACGAAACGGACACTTCCGCGGTGTTCACCGTCGATTCCAGCGGCAACCTGACTTTCTTCCGTTCCGGCATCCCGTCCCTCGGATCCGTCCATGCCGATCCGACCCATCCGGAGTATACCAACCGCATCAAGGGGTATTCTGCCACCCCGACCGCGACCGGCTACAATGTGGAACTGGCCCTCCAGATCGAGGGAACGGAGCCCGGAAACGGCACCACCTTCGGCGTGGACGTCCAGATCTCCAATGTGGAAAACCTGGCGGCGCGGACCATTTCCGAACCGAACCCGTATTATCCATGGTGGGGCCCCGAGTTTAATACGGTGAACTATCCCGCCGGGCCGGGCCGTTCCACAAACACGTTCTGGAGCCACAATCAGGATTCCCTGTATGCCGAGTACGACCATGAGCGGCCGAACGCCGTGGATTGGGGCAATGTCACCCTGACCGGCGGTGCCGGGGAGGATTCGTTCGCATTCAGCAGCTGGCGTCTGACCAGCAACCTTCAGTATCTGGAATCCATCCGGTTCCCCAAGGACGTCTATACGCCGGCATCGCAGCAGGCCCTGGATCTCGCGGTGGCTCAGGCCAGCGCGCTGATCGCCTCGGCCAGTACGGACAAAGCGGCCATGAATACCGCCGCGGACAATCTGGAAGCGGCCATCGAGGGCCTGCGCTGGGCGGACACGAAGTACCCCGACCCTGCGGAGCTGCCCGATCAGTTCACGCTGCCCAATACCTACCGGTTCTTCGGGAGCGACGGCACAGGCAACCGCATCGTGATCAACCAATCGGACTGGGAAGAGCGTCGGGCGGAGATTCTGGACCTGGCCCAGTTCTATGAGTACGGGTATAAGCCGGGCGCGCCGGACGCCATGGAAATCACCGGCGTCACCTATGGACAGAGTGCCGGCAGCTGGTGGAGCCCGGGATATTACCGCTACAAGATCGACTTTACCATGACGTACGGAGCGGTCACCAAGACGTTGTCGTGCGATCTGGTCATGCCCACGGACGCTCAGCTGCTGGCATCCGGTCACGGAACGAACGTGCCCGTCGTCCTCAGCTTTGACGGAAAGATCGACCCCTACCTGGACGCCGGCATCGCGGTTCTGGTTGTGCCGGCGGTCACCGGCGGAGACGTCCGAACGAACGCATACGCCTGGGGAACGCGCACCGGCGTGTTCTACGAATTGTTCCCGTACAGCCGGAACGGCGCGGGAGCCCTGAAGGAAGTCAGCAGTGAAATGGCCGCCGCCTGGGGAGCCTCCCGCTGCATCGACGCGCTGGAGCTGCTGGCCGGCAATACGGGCGAAGTGAACGGAAAGATCGTCAATACGCTGGTCGACCCGTCCGCACTGGCCGTTACCGGCTTCTCCATCAACGGCAAGTACGCGTTTGTCTCCGCCGTGTTCGACGACCGGATCGATGTATGCATCCCGGGTGCGGCCGGCGCCTCCGGCCCGTCCCCGTGGCGTTATGTGTATGCCGGTCACGAGTACGACTGGTCGGATACGGATTGGGCGCCAAACGGTGCCGCGAACCAGATCGCTTTCGGCACGGAATTCATGGCGAACAGCATCCGCCACAATCGTGTCCGTGAGACCGAGCTGTTCCGCCAGTTCCTGACGCCAACCCGTTTCTACCAGAAACTCGAAGGCGCCTACGGGTATGGCACCCGCCTGCCGTACGACCAGAACGACCTGCTAGCCACCCTCGCGCCGCGCGCGGTCGTCCTCGAGAACACGCTCAATGATTACAACGACGGCTGCGAGACCGATGCGCTCAGCCTCGACATCGTGAAAGCGGTCTACGGCAACCTCGGCTACGACGCGGACAACCTGCTCAAGTACAATTTCAGGACCGTACAGCCGACCGGGGATCCGCACGGCAACGACGCGGCGCAACGCGCCAGGACGGCCGAATACCTGAACCACTATTTCTACGAAGCGGACATGAGCGAATCAACCGATGCCTGGCTGGGGACCAATCCGTTTACCTTGAGCGTCTCGAACAACGAGACGGAATCCCCCTATGACTTCTATTACGGCGGGTACAACACCATGACCGGCGGAACGGGAGGAGCAGCCGGGACTGACGGTTGGTACTACTACGGTTTCCCGTCCGAAATCGGCATCACGGGCGCCTCGGCCCGCAACACCCAGGCGGACGTTTATTTCTCGATCCATTCCGCGAATGGAAAGGGGTACTCGGTATACCTGTCCGAAACCGGACTCAATGGAACGTATCAGCTGTACAGCAACGTGAACTACAACGCCATGGGCGCCCACATCCGGGGACTGACGAACGGTAAGGTCTATTATGCCTACATCGTGTATACAGCGGATGGAAGCACACCCGAACAAAGCGTTCCTGTCCGGCTGACTCCGGCGAAATAGCCGACATCTCCGGATCACAAGACAGCCGGCTGCCTCGAATGGGGCGGCCGGCTGTCTTTATGCTTTGGGCTTCTTCTACTTATTACATGTTGCAGCAGAGATTCGCCAGGACCTGGAACGACGCCGCGCCCCAGCTGCCCATGAATCCCGGAGCGGCACCGAAGAACGGGGAGCCGCCGAGCTTCACGCCGTCGCAGTAGCGCTTCGCGATCTTTTTCGCCAGATCCGTCTTGCCCGCGTCGTAGAGTCCGGTGGCGATCAGCAGGTTCTCGGATGCGGGGATGCCGCCGTTGCCGAAAGAGGTCTTGTTGAACTCCACACTGGTGATCCGCTCCGCGTTGAGCCCGTACGGGGTCAGGTAGCCGCCCTCCTCGGACAGATCCGCCGCCATCTTTTCCAGAATCTCCTTCGGCAGCCGGTTGGCGAGCACCAGGGGACGATAGAACATGATGGAAGTGTTGTCGACGACCCGGTGGGTTCCGCTGACATGGGCGACAAACCGTTCGCCGTTCCAGAGATCCCGGATCATGGCGTCGATGAGTTCCTTGGACCGCCGGTACCATCCCTCCGCGACCGCTTCGCCTCTGCCGAGGATCCGGGCGATGTCCCCCAGTTTTTCACACAGCAGGGCGACGAACGCGTTGAGGTCCGGGAGTTCCATCTGGAGACTGTACTTGAAGACCGCGGCATCGTCGTTGCCCGAGTCGTCGCCATGGTCGTACTGATAGACGCCGTCCTCATCGTCGTCGCGCCAGGCCGCGAACCAGTCCGCCCATTTGGCGTAGCCCTCATACAGGTACTCGAGCTTGTCCCGGGGAACTTCCGTCGCGAAATCGTGTTCCCGCATGAGGATGTCGAGCGCCCATCCCTGGACCGGCGGCTTCATTTTCGTGAATCCGCCTTTCATGTCGTCGTACAGGTCGGGGAGTTGGCCGGTCGGGGACTGCTGGTCGATCATGTTGAGCATCAGCTCGATCGCAAGCGGCAGGTTGTTCTTGAGCGCGACCGCGTTCTCGCACATCTGCCAGGCGGAGGCGCAGGAGGTTCCCATCATGTAGACAAAGGGACGCTTGATCTGGCCGGAGGCGCCAACGATGTGGGACCACGTCATGTACGCGGCATCCCGGCGCTCGTCCGCATACAGGAGCGGGAGCTCGGGCTGCTTGGACAGGAAGGACTCAAAGTCCTGCGTGACATCCGCCAGGCCTTCCTCGTACGTGGGATACTGGTCGCGCAGCCAGCCGGCATGGGTGAACTCCTCGACGGCGAGCAGGAGCTCCCCGTTCTCGTCCGGCAGCACATCCCCCCTGACGATCGGGGTGGTGAGCTTCTCCCAGTCCCATTTGGCATCCATGTCGATCCGGCCCTTGAGCGGGTTGAAGACCATGCAGCACACCCAGCGGAACGCGCCTTCCCAGGCCTTGTCGCCGCGCGGTTTCATGATCTCGTGGGGGACCATCTGCTTGTTCATGCGGATGCCGAGACCGTTCTCGCCCTTGATCATCATCAGGCTGTCTTCGGCCATGCAAACCCGGAGATTGCCGTACTGGGTCCTAAGGAGCAGTTCCGTCGCGGTCGCCATCACCGCGTAGGGGACCTTTTTCCCGTGGTGGATCGGATAGATGTTGATCAGCCGGTTGTTCGGCACGGATGAGACAATTCCCCTGCGCGAGCCGATATACAGGTCGCCCCCGCCATAACCGCCGCCGGTTCCGGGTCCCGCGAAGATGCCGAAATAGGAGCCGTACCTTGTGAACGCATTGGGGCCGAAAACAAACTCGTTCTTGGCGTCGTTTTTGTACTTGGCTTCGGAGACGGCGGTGAAGCGCTGCCGGACGAACTGCCGGTTCTCGAATTCATCCACCATCGCCACGGCGTAGTCCGCATAGGTGATATAGCTGCGGTTCACGGTATTCTTGATGGCCACGTCGGTGCCGAGGGTGTATTTGCCCGTCCGCGGTCCGCCGGCATCAAAAGTCTCGGCCGGGCTCATGAAGGAGTAGTTCACCTTGCTGGCGAGCAGCTTCTTGTAGGCGGTGAACGAAGCCTCGGGTACGGCGCGCATGGAAGGGGAGATGAACTCGAGGACGCGTTTGGTCCGCGACTCGTCCTTGAACAGGCTGCCTGCGCCGCCGATCACGAACAGGCGCACATCCGGCAGCGGTTCCATCACCTCGATCAGGTGCTCGACCGAGGTGACGTGCAGGTACTCGTTGCCCGGCTTGGAAAAATCCGTGCCGAACGCGTCGACCACTACGTCGAACCCCCGGAGGTCGTCAGTGGTCAAGTCGAAAATGTCCCTGGTCAGGACCGGATAATCGTCTTCCAGCCGGCTGACCGAGCTTGCGCGGGTTACGGCGGTCACTTCATATCCGCGGCTTTTTGCTTCTTTGGCAATCAACCTGCCAGCCTTGCCGGTCGCGCCAATCACTGCAACTTTCATATCGTTGTCTCCTTTCACAGGTTGCTGGCGATATCCGCCAGCACGATGTAGGCGCAAGCCGGCCAGCTGCCTCCGGCGCCGCCGCCGTAGTTGCCGGTCAGGGGATTGATCAGCATGCAGAAGCCGAAGTCGTGGATCGCTTTACAATAGCGAGACGCGATCTTCCTGGCCAATTCTTCCTTGCCGGCGTCGAACAGGCCGGTGACGATGTGGAGGTTGGTCGGCGGGAGGATGAACCCCTTGGCCATTTCAACGGTCCGGAAGTTGTCGCTCGTCAGTTTCTCGGAAGCGAGGCCGTACTCCGTCAGCAGCTCGCCTTCGACCGCAAGATCCGCGGCCATCTTGTCGATGATCTCCTGCGGAAGCCGTTTGCCCAATACGATCGGCATGTAGTAGAGGCAGGATCCGGTCGCGACCTCTTCGTGCGTGCCGCTCTTCATGGCGATAAAGCGCTCGCCGTTCCAGAAGGTCTTCACCATACGGTCGATGATCTCCCGCGACTTGCGGTACCAGTCCTCGATCTCGCTTTCCGGTTTGCCAAGGATCTTGCCCAGATCGCCGAGCGACTCGAACAGGAGCCCGAGGTAGGCGCACAGATCCGGGGTCTCCATGGTCGAGTATTCCATGAACGCGGTGTTGTCGTCGAACCCCGCCTCGTCGCCGTGCTCGTACTGCGGAATCCCGTCATGGTCGTCGTCCCGGTACTTGAGGAACCAGTCCGCCCATTTGCCGAATCCATCGTACATGGTCTCGATCTTCTCGCGCGGGAGTTCGCGTCCGAGGTCATGCGTCTTCATCATCCACTTGAGTGTCCACCCCTGAAGCGGCGGCTTGAACCACATATAATGCCCGCGCATGTCGTCATAGAAATCCGGGAGCTGGCCGACCGGGCTGGCCTCGTCCAGCGGGTTGATCATCAGTTCTCCGGCCAGGGCGATGTCTCCCTGGAGCGCCAGGGCATTGTGGCACATCTGCCAGGAGGAGGCACAGGTCGTGCCGAACATGTACATCAGGGGCCGCTTGACCTTGCCCGACGGACCGACCAGATGGGACCAGAGGATATAGGCCGCCTCGCCGCGCCGCTCTTCGAATGGCTTGGCGAAATGAGGGATTCTGGCCAGGAAGGACTCCCAGTCTGCCTTGACATCTGCCAGGCCTTCCTCATATGTCGGATAGCGGTCGCGCACGACACCCGCGTATTTCGACTCTTCGACGGACAGGAGGAACGATCCGTTTTCATCCGGCAGGATGTGCGCCTTGACTTTGGGAGTGGTAAGCGTCTCCCATTCCCAGCGGGCGTCCATGTCGATCTCGCCCTGGAGCGGGTTGAACACCAGGCTCCCGATCCAGCGGTAGTAGGTCTCCCAGGCTTTGCCCTTGCGCTTCTTGATGATCCCGGACTGGGTCTTGTCGATTTCCATAGTTAGGCTGATCCCGCCTTCGCC